>CAZGDJ010000088.1:0-10582 GCA_964524635.1 uncultured Rikenella sp.
CTCGACTTTGCGTTTAAAGTCAATCAAAGGTAAGGAAAATTCCTCAGAAATGACAATTCTTGTTTTGAGAGAAATCTATTTGGGTCATAGTATAAATCACTACCCTTAGCTAAATTTGAATATTTTCTTATTTAAAAAATCTGTTCCTAAGCTATTAAAATCAAGGCCTATCTGTACAAGATATTATTGTGGGAGGTTAGGCCTAATTTATATGTATTGGCCCATTAGGTTCTTGTTCTGATTTATCTTCTTTCTCTTCTTGTTTAGCCCCGGGGATTTTAAAAACCGGGGAATTGTCATTGCTATTATTCTTCTTTAGAAAAAGGATGATTCCGTAGATCACTCCAATCCATGATGCAATTCTTATAGGAATATCAATATAATTTAACAAATTAGAACTCATGAACAGGAGCCTTAAAATGGGCGGCGCTAAAAGACTTATTACTATAATAATAACTCCTTTCCTTTTCCTCCTTGATAATTTATTTAAATAATCCACCACGGTTCTTTTGATGCTTTCTAAATTTTCAAATTTATCCATGTTCATGTTTAATTCGTTAAAGTATATTATGCCTTAATATTTATGTTAGGTACTGAAATTATTGTCTATTTTTTTGATGCAAGATTACATTTTAATTTATAATAATGCGTCATCATATTAATTATCAAACTATTCTATTTCTATGAATCATTCACGTTCTAACTTTGTCAGAATGACAGAAACATTGTCTTTTCCACCTTTATTATTAGCCAGTTGGACAAGATTTTCCGCACCTGGATTAATTGCTAAAGCATTCTCAATATCATCATCAGATGCCATATCAGTTAAACCATCGCTACAAAGCAACAAAATATCTTCAGAAGAAATTTTGTTTGTAATGTTTTCAATGTCCAAAAAGACAGTTGTTGCTCCTCCTCCAATTGAGTTAGTAATCACATTGGAAGGAACATCTTTGTTTCTCAGTACAGATGCTAACGAATGGTCTTTACTTAACTGACGAAGTATTCCGTCGCGACAACGATAGGCCCTACTATCACCAGCGTTGATTAAATAAATACTCTGCTGGTAAAACAAAAATGCAACCAGAGTAGTCCCCATACCATTTTCAGCTATATTTTGGCTACTACGTGTTAACAATGAATTGTGTATATTATATACCCAAGTTCTTATCTGATTTTCAAGGTTACTAGCATCTATATTATCTTCCAGTTCCTCAATAAATTGCCCCAAATTACTTAAGACTAATTCGCTGGCTATTTCTCCGGCATTATGCCCTCCCATGCCATCGGCGATAGCAAGAATAAATTTATCGCCTATATGCACCTGTAATTCTTCGGTTTGATCTCTGAAAAAATAACTGCCAATTAAGATCATGTCCTCATTGTGATCCCTTTTACATCCTACATTACTGGACGCTGATATTTTTAGTTTGCAAATATTATTTGATTGAGACATTGAAATCTATATTTGCCAGTTTTAAAATATCGTTGTTCTGAAGAGGATATGAATCGGAACCTATTCTTTTTCCATTCACATATGTTCCGTTCATTGATTTTAAATCAATTACCGACCAGCCTTTTTGAGAATCAAAACAGATCTGTGCATGTTCCCCACTTATCTGTTTTAGTGATGTGAATTGTTCCTTAAAAGCACCTACTCTTCTGCCAATTTGCGCAGTAGTATTAAGAGAAATGATTATACCTACTGAATTATTCGAAAATGTTAGATTCTTTCCAATGGTATTCTGGGGAGCTCTTACGGTTACATCATCATTTATTTCAGGTTCTGGATGACTAGTAGGTGCCGAAGGCGGGTTTTCAATCGTAGGTTTTTCTTCATTACGAGGAATCAGCTTTGTTTGCTCACATGAAGTACAGAACTTACCTTTACGAACTGTTCTGCATTTTGGGCACTCCATTAAAACTTCGCCACATTGATCGCAATAAATACTATCAGCGTCAATTCTTTCTTTACATATGGGACAATCTATCATAATAGGTCCTCCTTTTCAAATACAACAATATCATCATCCGACACAACTTCATCTATCAGCCGTATTGCTATTCGTGTACTTTGCTGCTGTTTGGCTTTTTCAAATAATTTCCTCATTTCACGGGCATTCCCAAAATTTTCTATAACCCGGTTATTGTACAGATCTGTTAATAGGGATGATAATTCATTTTCTAAATTCATTGAGAGCTTGTAGCCATTTTTATTAACCAAATTTCTGAAAATGATTTCTAATTCACCAGGCGTATAGTCTTCAAAAGTAATTGTTTTATTAAATCTGGATGACAGACCAGGATTTGCACCTAGAAAGCGATTCATATTTCCTGTGTAGCCGGCGGCTATTACAATGAATTTACCTCTGTCGTCCTCCATTCGTTTAAGTAGTGTATTTATAGCCTCCTGACCAAAACCACCACTTGATTCTGAAATTGCATATGCTTCATCAATAAAAAGAATACCGCCCAGCGCCTTATCAATAACCTGATTTGTTTTAATTGAAGTCTGTCCGATATATCCGGCAATTAAATCAGAACTATCTACTTCAATTAAATGACCATTAGGTAATACTCCCAACGATTGAAAAACTTTCGACATAATTCGTCCAACGGTGGTTTTTCCCGTACCCGGATTACCTGTGAAAATGTAGTGGTCACTTATTTGAAGTTTGCTATTTCTAGTGCGGCGAGCATCCATGTTTAGCATATTTATAAGTCCTTTCACCTCGTTTTTGACAGATTCCAAACCAACCAGTTCATTTAGTTCTGCCATACAATCGTCGGTTGATAATATCTTTTGTGTTTTCTGAGGGATATCTTCTTTCCGAATATATCTAAACATATCGTCGCTCATTTCGGTATCATTTATTTGCATTAAGCGCTCCGACATTTTTTCTTTAATTTGTTCAAAGAGGGTTCGCATTTCACGTGCGTTTGCAAAGTTTTTGTCCTTAACAGCACAAATTTGCTCAATAGCTTCTTTTGCTATCTCCTTAGCCTCATCTGAGAGTTCATATTTTTCTTTTTTAATAAACATTTCTAATATTTGGTAGAGTTGATCAGTACTATAATCATTGATATGAATTTTTTTGTTGAAACGGGATTTCATTCCCGGGTTAGTATTCATAAATTGCTCCATTTCAATCTTGTAACCGGCCACTATAGTAATAAACTTACCCCTGTCATCCTCGATTCTTTTCATAAGGGTTTCAATGGCCTCTTGTCCGTATTTGTCTTTCCCTCCTCCATCTAATACCGGAGCAAGCGTGTAAGCTTCATCAATGAACAGAATACCACCCATAGCCCTGTTACAGGCATCATTAACAAGACCTGGTGTTTGTCCCTGATATTGACCAATCAATTGGCTGCGGTCAACTTCAACTACATGACCACGGGTCAATATACCAACAGCTTTAAACACCTCACCAAGCTTTCGTGCAACTGTTGTTTTGCCGGTTCCAGGATTACCTGTTAATATAATGTTTAGTGCTGTTTGATCGGCAGATGCCATTCCTCTTTTCACTCTCTCCTGCATTAACTTAACCTGGCCGGCAGTTGCTCTGATGACATCCTTCACCTCAGGCATGCCGATAAACTCATCCATACTTTTCAGGATTTCGGGTAGAGATAATTGTTTCTCAGCATCACCTTCGATATCAGATCTAGTTAAAATGTTGTAATCACCAGGAGATAATTCCGAAGATGAGGCCAAACGAATTGATTGACGCCTTTTTGCTTCTTCAAATATATTATTCATTTCTCTGGCATTACCAAAGTTGGCCTTATCGCGAGTTTTATATATTCCTTCAATAAATAACGAAAGGTTTTTATCCGCTTCTTCTTCAAGCGCAAACTTTTCTTTTTCAAATTTAGCCCGTAATATTTTTTCTAATATTTCCGGTTTATAGTCTTCAAATTGAATAAATCGGCTAAAACGAGATTTAAGTCCGGGATTGGATTGAATGAACCTGTCCATTTCTGCATTATAACCGGCTGCAATTACCACAAACTTCCCTTTGTCATCTTCCATTCGTTTAAGCAATGTATCAACTGCCTCTTGCCCAAAAGACGCAATTTTATCTTTTGGCGTTAATGTATAAGCTTCATCGATAAATAATACACCTCCCATTGCAGAATCAATGACCTGATTGGTCTTAATTGCAGTTTGTCCTATATAACCAGCCACCAAATCATTGCCAGACATTTCAATTAAATGGCCTTTAGATAAAATGCCAGAAGATTTAAATATATCGGCTATTATTCGGGCGACTGTGGTTTTGCCGGTTCCGGGATTACCTGCAAAAATAAAATGATCACGAAGTTTAGGTGGTCCTTCATGCCCCCGCTGTTTTTCAATATTTATCTTGTTAATAATACCCTTAATTTCAGTCTTAACGCTATCTAGGCCATTTAATTCGTTCAATTTTTGCATACATGCTTCTGGGTCTAGATCAGTCCGTTCTTCATGAGGAATATCTATATCGGTAATTGTACAAAGAAACTCATCACTGACATCGTCTTTGTTTATGGAACTTATTCTTCGTGAAAATTTTCGTTCAGTTTCTTCAAACAAGCGACGCATTTCACGACCATTACCAAAGTTATTACTTCGATTTTCATACAGGATGTTTATCTCTTTTATTAAAAGGTTTTCAGCTACCGGGGTTAAAAAATAGTTTTTGTTTTTAACAAAAATCTTAAATATCTCAGTTAATTCTTCTGGTGTGTAGTCATCAATATGAAGTTGCTTATCAATTCGTGATTCTATTCCCGGATTGGCGTGAAGAAACTGTTGCATTTCTTTTTGATATCCGGCGGCAATTACAACAAATTTACCTCGATCATCCTCCATACGTTTCATCAGGGTGTCAATTGCTTCCTGCCCATACTTATCCTTATCACCAGCATTTGAATGAGGTGACAAAGTATAAGCTTCATCTACAAACAGAATCCCTCCCATTGCCTTGTCACAAGCCTCGTTAACAAGATCTGGTGTCTGTCCCTGATATTGCCCAATTATTTTACTTCTGTCTACTTCAACCACATGTCCAATATCAAGATAATCGATAGCAGTTAATATTTCGCCCAGTTTACGGGCGATGGTTGTTTTACCTGTTCCCGGATTACCAGTTAGTATCATGTGAATACCTGTTTTCTGGCTATCACCAACACCACGGGCCTCACGCGTTTTAACCATCTCTACCTGATTGGCTATTTCACGAATGGAATCTTTTACCGTATTCATGCCAATAAAATCGTCCAATTCATGCATAATCTCATCTAAAGTACGTTCTTTGGGCAAGTCATACTTCACATGTTCCGGTAAAGCTACTTGTCCGCCATCGGGACTATCAATTACGGCTTCAAATATTTGTTCTGCTATACGGGTAGCCTCATGTGCATTGGTAAATTGAGTATCCTTATTTCTTAGTTTGTGTTTAAATACCTTCTTCAATTTTTCTTTACAAGCATCATCCACGCGGATATTATATTTCTGAGGCAAATAGTCTGTAACAATCTGAGCTAATTCTTCAGAGCTAAAATTGTGCAGGTTGTAGGTGTATTTGAAGCGAGATGTAATATCGGGATTCGAGCTAATAAAACCACCAAATCCATTTTTAAGGCCTGAAAGGATTATAATAGGATCGTTCCCCATCTTTTCCATTCCCGAAAAGACTTTGTCGAGTTGAGTCAATGATTTTACAGCGCCATCGGGCAGAAGGCGCTGAACATTATCTAGAAAAAGTATTCCACCTAGGGCATTTTTAATGTTATCTTCATACTTCTGCACCCAATCGCTAAATTGCGGAGCATCAATTATAATCATCTTCGGTTTTTGAATAAACCCCGCATCGGCATACAAATTACATATTGTATTGGCAAGCATGGTTTTTCCTGTACCTGTTTCTCCAACAATTATGGTGTGTCGATTAACGGATATTGTATTTCCAGATGAGCCTTTCATACTGTTGAGGCGCTTGGCTCGATCGATTTGCTCTAATAAAATAGCTTTTATATTTTCATGACCAACAATTGAATTAAGAGCATCGTTTGAGGACTGTTTTATTGCCTCACCGCAGTATTTGCAATACTTGGCTATACTACGGTTGGGTTTATCGCATTTTATGCAATTCATAGCTATTACTTGACTTGTTTAAATGTTACAGCTGTTGTATTGGATTTTATCTTATCTCTAATTCCAACTAAATACATAGTACCGTTTAAAGACTTTCCATCTTTAGACGGAACCAAATCAAACAGAATCTTATTAATGTCCAGCTTTTCTCTTGCCTCAACCTGACTTTTAAGTTCACTGTCATTTTTAATGGCATTTTTTAATACTGTGTTGTATGTATTTATAGAATGAGCTGTTAGTTCTACGCTAGTTAACTTTAAATTATCTTTGAAATCTCCCTCCCCCTCGAAATAGTAAGCACCGTTATATGCAAATATGTTACTATCTAATTTACTTCTATATTTTCCAACTAAATTCGATGGAAATTCTAATGTTAAGGATCTGTCATTTTTAAGTATTACCTCACATTGCTTACCTAAAAAAGTACAATTTGCTGCCCAACTATTTCGATAAAAATTTGAGGGCTTAAACGTTATACTTTTTTCCTTAAGATAAAAATGATCTAAAATACTTTTGTCCATTGAACATTCTAGATTGTTATAGTCATCAGATATATTTAAGGTGTATTCTCCTCCTTTCCAATTTGTTGAAGTAAGCTTAATTTCACCGGTATTCTCATCATAATAACCAAAAGGTTTGTCGTCACGATTGATATTATGCCTATAATCTCTAATGACTTCAAATTTGAGTATATTATCTATTGTAACTCCTTTAAATATAAATCTTATGTATCCTTTATCAGGATGCGATATATAAACTCCTTTATTGCTTAATGAATTTACAAGATTATCAAATTTGCTTGTATTTGTAATTTGTGCAAGATGTTTATATTTAATAAAGAATCTGTTTTCGGGAGGCATTACCTTCCATAGACCATATGTGTTTAAGGTAATTAGAATAAAAATTAGAATGTAAGTTACAATTCTTACAATCTGTTTACGGCCATATGTTAAAACATTTTTATCAAAATATTTCCTTATTGAATTTCGTCCATTTTCAGCTGCATATGAAATAGCGATATCATACTTTGTTTTTTCAACATCATTCTTTTTAAGATGTGATTCAATATCTATAGAAGGTCTAAATCTTTTAAAATAAAAAAATACATATAGAAGTGAAAGAGCTATAGTTATTCCAATCATAACTTTAATCTGAACAGAATAACTACTGTCAAATTCTTCCAATGGTATATTACTTTCCTTCAACCAATAAAACATTTTCTTTAAGCAAAATGTAAAAGTCAACAGGCCTACAATGAGGAATAACAAAATGAGTTGTTTCCGTTTATTTATATTTTTATAAAAATTATCTGTATATAATAAAGCCTTACTATAGAGCTTCAGCTTTTTATCTTTCTTAAATATTTCTGACCGATACTCAAAATACTCTTTAAGTCTCTTTTTAAATTCGGTCGTATTGCTATGCTTATAATCAAGTTTGTAATGAAATTGAGCTTGCAACCAAGCACAAAATTTAGCATCATCATTATCTAGCAGATTAGCCACTTCATGTTGTACATCAGTAATTTTATCCTGCAATTCTTCAATAGATGTAACAGTAATTCCATTTTGAAATACATAGGGCACATTGGAAACAAGGTCACGCGCCATAATTGCAAAACGTAAATCATCGGTTAATGGAGCATAATCGTAACCCGTAGCCTGCATTACTTTTTTAAATAATCCGATATGATTACCCCACCCTCTTGCAATCATATAATCAAATAGCGGGATATCATCGCCCTTCTTTAACATTTGACTATAAAATTCAGCATATTCTGCCAAATGAATGGCTAAATCCTCTTTTGAATAAACCTTTGCAGGTGCATTTTTATAACCATAATAACCCGCGTCCTTATCAACATAATAGGAAATAATACTTATTATCCATTCAGAAGAAAAAGTTTTTGCCTGTGCATTTCTAACTGCTTTGGCTACATCGTTAAACTCCTCAAGCGATTCGAACCATGTCAAAAGTGAACCATCATCCAGGGCCTTTATAATATTGAGGTTTCCATTCTCCTTCACATAAGGAATCAGTTCATTCGGAGATTGAATAAGCTGTTTTTCACCTCCTTGACCAAGTGGAAATGGGAAATCAGGGTTAATGCTATAAACAATTTTTAGAATGGATAACTCAGCAGGTGTTTTTGAGTCACTAATAACATTATAACAGTATTCGGCAAACTTTGCATTGTTTTGTGCACGCCAATAAATATAGAAGTTATCACTTTTATTTTGCAGGCGACGGTGATATTCTTTCCTATTATTCTCCAGTGAATAGCTTATTTCGATATGGTCTGCACATGCTTTCCCATTAATATCGTAATATGGAAAATCTTTATCGAGCAAATAAACTGCTGCTTGCAAACCCGCATTTTTATCATCTTTATATTGATCTTCTACGATATCATCAATTAATGTCTGAGTTTTTGGGTCTGACTCCTTTAGCCAATCAGAAATTTTACCCCGGTATAAATATTTTATTCCAAGCTCCTTATGGCTAACGAGCATTTGGGCTAACTCTTTTGTACTATTTGCAATCAGTCCTTCGAAAGGACGCCTGGGTTCAATGCTGGTTAGATCATTAACGATATCAACAAGTTCTCCACTTAGCCATTTTCTAACCTCAGAGGCGCCCCAGCGATTTTCCCTGCTTACCAAGGTAAGGCCTCTTACCAGAGATAAAAATTCCCGAGGGAAGGCATCATCAATAAAGTTTGAATCTAATAGCTTATTGTCGAACTTCATTGTAGTTATAATGTGGTCGGGTATGCCTTTGTACAGGTTTTTACCATGCCACATCCTTAAAATGGTCAAACCAAGACTGTAGAAATCCAGTTTAGGTTCAATCGTTATTTTATCTTCAATAGTTAAAGTTTCCGGCGCAGAATAGAATTTTGTAAAAGCTTTATTTACTGTTTGATGTACGTCCTCTTCTTTACTTTTCAAAGAGCTAATCCCAAAATCGCTTATAACCAGTTCTGTTTGTTCTTTATCACGAAAAAACAAATTACCAGGTTTAATATCCCGGTGAATTATACCCTTCTTATGTATGTAATCCAAACCCTCAGTAACATTAGCTATAATACGTTTAATAAAGTCCACATCCTTTGTAGGCATGAATTCTTCAGCAGTCCCTCCCTGAGCGTACTCCATTCGTTCAAAGAAACGTTGTTCACCGGAATCAGAGTTGTAAAAGCCATATTCAAAAACCTTGATGATATTCTGGTGAACAAGGCCCTTAAGTTTATCAACCAGTTCCAGCTTGGGTCTAACACTGCTGAAGTAAAGTTTTAAAACGGATAATTCATTATTGCGATTTAGAAGTTCAATGCGGGCTTCGCCTGTCGACTCAGATATGGTACGGTCTATTCGATACTCTACTCCATTAAGTACAATAGCATTCTGTGGAAAATTTGCATTTTGAGCAACATCATCAAGGTTGTTAACACGGACAGTTGAATCATCTTCATTATTTATCATCACCGTAGCATCATCGTCAGTACTTATTCGGACAGTAGAATCATCGTCAGCATCTATTCGAATAGTAGCCTCATTGTCAGTATTTAATCGAACTGTAGAATCTTCATTCTGGTTAAGGCGCACTGTGGATTCATCATTATCATTTAATCCATTATTTTTGCCTTCTTCTGCTGGAGTATTTGCTTCTTTTGACATTTTGAATATTTTAAATATTATACTTCGGATTCACCCATATAGGTCCGGGCTTATTTTATAGTTATTTCTATTGAGATTTTACTTTATAAATAGGCTACTTTCCAATAACCACTATCGCCGTTATCTTCCCATATTATTTCTTTTTCGACATAGATCCATTTCCCCCCTTTCTGAGGTTGTCCGCAATGATTAGGGTTAGGATGTATGGCTCCGGCATGATTACAATAAAAAACGCAATTATTGCTTTCTATTTTTCGGGCATTGAACCAGTCTCTCGCCTGTTGGGCATTCTTAAAATCCTGTTTAACTGCAAGCGCATTTATATCCGAAATCATTTCCTTTACAACTTTTTTCCTTTCCTCCAGCGCTCTATTATTAGCATTTTTAACTTCTTCGGCCTCCGCAATATTTTCTGCCTCTCTGTCCAGAATAATCTTGAGTCGATCAGCAAGGTCAATTTGCTTTTTCGTCTTCAGCTTTTCTTTAGATTCTATATTCTCTTCCTTTCGGCTCGATTCATGCGTATTCTTCTTAAAATAGTTCTTCAAAATATCAGAAACCTGTTTGGACTCTTGTTCCGATTTTGCTTCTTCATTTAAAATATCAATCTCCTGAATAAGCTGATCGGTCTCTTTAACAAACTTCAATAACTTTTCGGCGCTTGTTTTTATCTTCAAAAACTGAGGATCCATCTCAGCTGCTTTTCTCTCTGCTGTGGCTGTCTCGGTTAATGCCTGGTTGCACTTAGGGCAAAAGTTAA
>CAZGDJ010000089.1:0-10413 GCA_964524635.1 uncultured Rikenella sp.
GCATTTACATGGGAGCCATCAACTTCCCAGTTTCCTGAAGAGTCTGTCCTCTTTATCAGCCTTGTATAGGGAGAAACGGTATAAGGCCCGAAACCTGTCGCATCAAGATCGACAGAATAGCCGGTTGAAACAAGTGAGTTTTTAGCCAGGGCGGACCAATAACCTGTTGTAAACTGGTCAGTGATTGAATAGCCTCCTTCCGTCAGAGGCAATCCTCCATTGTTTCCCGGATCACCTGTGTTGTAATTAACCAGGAGTGATCCGGCTGTTGAAATATTTGAAAAATTGGCTGTCAGCGACTGAATTTGTGTTGAGGTACCTACCGGGAAGAAGTAATTATATAATGTTGATGAAATATATCTTTCAAATCCCCCGATAATTGTTCCTGTAATATAACTCAATGAGTTTGTTGCACCATTTGACAAGTAAAAAGCGTTACCCGAAGTTGTTACGTTACCGTCAGTCAGGCTGAGGATATTGGCAACATTAACTGCGCCAGACAATGTAACTCCTGAAGAACTGGCATTGTTTATTGTAAGGTTGTTAACTGTTGAGGGCAACCCATTTCCGGTCACCTGGGCAGCAGATCCTATATATTCATAGTTGCCGTTATTGCTGAAAGAATTTGATGCCGTTCGAATATTCCCGGAATTCGTATTTGATGAAGAAATACCGTCAACTGAACCAAGCTTTAAGGTACCATTTGGCTGCAAGGTAAAAGATCCGGTAAATGGGTTTGGTGGCGCCTGAGCAACCACACTTAAAATACTTGTACCAAGGTTCAGGATAGAATTGGAGCTTACAGTAACATTAACATTATCCCAAATATTCCCTCCAGTCTTTAGAAATACCTGCTCCGTTGTGCCATTAAAAACAATAGCTCCTGAACCTGTTGATGTTTCTCTTATTGTACTACCTGCCCCGGACATGGTGAAGTTTCCCCCAACTAATAAGGTGCCTGTTCCAGAAGAGGAGGAGAGGTTCAGGACAGAAGATCCTGAGATGGTTACATTGCCACTAACCGTCAGTGTTCTTGAAGTAGCGGTAGAGGTAAGTCTTACCTGTTGCCCGCGGCTGGAAAGAAAATTAAAATTACCCTGGACAATAACATCGTCGTTAATGTAACTTGTGTTATTTTGGCTAGTACAATTCCATGTTAAATTACCGAAAACCTGATTCCATCCAGTAATCAAACCGTTTAAATGTCCGGTAATATTACATTCAGAAGCAATATCCCATGTTGCTGTTGGAATTACACCTTTATCTCTTCTGTGATTATATTGTGAAGCTGCATTAAAGACTATTGTGGCTCCGGCTGAATTTGTGACAGTACCGTAATTGTTCACCCTTCCGTTCACAATGAGGTCAGTGCCTGAGGCATCATCATTAAGAGTAAGAGTCCTGTTGTTTTCAATTCTCAGTGTTCCGCTAGATTCAACAACAACCTGGTCAAGTGTAACATCAGCATCAAACTCCCTCAAAGTAGCCTGGTCGCCATCCCTGATAGTAATTACTCCATCAGTATAGTCAGGAGCGCCAAAGCCACCACCATTGTTCTGCCATACTGCGCCATCATATCTTTGCCAGTTTGTCCCACTGCTAAAAGTAACATCCCCATTGGTCCGGTAATCTCCTGCAGCTTGCCCAAATGCCTGTGCCCCTGTAAATAAAATCAGGAAAGAAAGAAAGCAGAAAAATATATTTTGTTTTGAAAACAGGTGAAAGGGAGACACAAACCCTTCTATATTGCAGCAACTTCTTTTAAGGATTCTGCCTGTATATTTAACAAATAATCTCCCGGCCATACTAGTCCTATGTTTGCTATATTACCATTTTTAAAGGGTCAACGGAAAAATCAGGAAGAAGAGTATATTTACATTGACCAAATAAAGCTCTTAATGGTTGCCTCACAGACTGATTTTCTATACGTTAATTAAAAAGTGAAGTTGCAAAAAAAAAACGTGTCTGCAAACACTGCAAACACGGTTTTTTCACATCAACATATATTTATGTTTAATTTCTTTCAGGAAACCTTAAAGAATTAACATCGCATCGCCATAAGTTCCAAAACGATATTTTTCCTTAACTGCCACCTTATAAGCATCAAAAAGCTGATTGAATCCGGCAAAAGCAGAAACCATCATCAGCAAGGTTGAATATGGAAGATGGAAGTTAGTTACCAGCATATCAGGCACTTTGAACTCATAAGGAGGAAAAATGAATTTATTGGTCCAGCCATCAAATGGTTTAACAAGGCCTGAGGTAGACACTGAACTCTCAAGAGTACGGACCACTGTTGTACCCACAGCACAGATCTTGCTTTTACGTTCCTTGGCTTTGTTGATAAGTACTGCAGACTCTTCTATTATTTTAATTCTTTCGGAGTCAACTTTATGCTTGGTAAGATCCTCCACATCGACAGTTCTGAAGTTACCCAGTCCCACATGAAGTGTAATTTCAGCAAATTCTACTCCTACAATCTCAAGCCTCTTAAGCAACTCCCTGCTGAAGTGAAGGCCGGCGGTCGGGGCAGCAACGGCTCCTTCATGTTTTGCAAAAATGGTCTGGTACCGTTCGTTATCTTCCGGTTCAACGGGTCTGTTTATGAATTTTGGCAGAGGGGTTTCCCCGAGCGAGTACAGTGTTTGCTTAAACTCTTCATAGGATCCATCAAACAGGAACCTAAGTGTGCGACCCCGTGAGGTGGTATTATCAATTACTTCAGCAACCAGCAGATCATTTTCACCGAAGTAAAGCTTATTGCCAATGCGGATCTTTCTTGCCGGATCAACCAGCACATCCCATAACCTCTGCTCCCTGTTAAGCTCCCTGAGAAGAAAAACCTCTATCTCGGCACCGGTCTTTTCCTTGTTTCCGTAGAGCCTGGCCGGGAAAACCTTCGTATTGTTAAAAACAAGTACATCCTGTTCCCTGAAAAAGCCGACAATATCCTTGAATACCTTATGTTCTATTTCACCTGTATCCTTATGTAAAACCAGCAACCTGGATTCATCTCTGTTCTTTGAAGGGTAAAGTGCAATAAGGTCTTGTGGAAGTGTGTATTTGAACTGCGATAACTTCATAGTTAATTATTTTATAAGAGTAATTATACGTTCAATATGCTGTTTTGTTTCATTCGCTCAGTTATAAATTGGAAATCAGCCGGAGTAATAGCTTTATCGAGTCTGTAATTACCAATTGCTGTCCGCTTAAGCGCGGTCAGGTGAGCTCCGCTATCGAGAGCGGCTCCAAGATCTCGTGCAAAAGCCCTGATATAAGTTCCCTTGCTGCACAGTACTAGTATTGTAGCTTCCTTCCCGTCAAAATCCAGCAATTTCAGATCATGAAAAGTCACTTTCACTTTCTCCAGCTTTTTATCAATCTTTTTGCGTGCCAGCTCATAGGCTCTCTTGCCATCAACAAACTTAGCAGAAAATAAAGGAGGCTCCTGCATCTGTTCTCCTATGAAACGCTTCAGAGTCTCTTCTATCATTTCTGAGGTGATGTGCTCAAAAGGATACTCTTTGTCAACCGTGCTCTCAAGATCAAATGATGGAGTGGTCTGTCCCATTTTTACCGTCGCCACATACTCCTTGTTCAAATCCCTGAATTCTTCTATTCTTTTTGTTGCTTTGCCTGTGCACACTATCATCATCCCCGTTGCCAGCGGGTCAAGCGTTCCGGCATGTCCTACCTTTAATTTCTTTAGCCCGCAGTTATGCTTTAAGGCCACCTTGACCTTGTTAACCAGGTCAAATGAAGTCCAGTAAAGTGGTTTGTCAAATAAAAGGACTTCTCCTTCTTCGAATCTGAATTTTATTTCACCAACTGTCATGCAAAAAATATCAAAATCAATCCGACCAGGACACAATAAACTGCAAACCATATCAGTTTGCCCTTTCGGACTATTGCAATCATCCACCGGCAAGCCATATAGCCTGCAACAAAAGCTGCAATAAAAGCAATGATTAACGGAAAGATTACAACATTAACATCCCCCGCTTTGGTAGTAATTAACTCAAGGAGGTTTGCTCCCAGGACAGGAATAATAACCATCAGAAACGAGAATTTTGTCAGTTCTTCCTTGTTATGTCCAAGGATTAATCCTGTTGATATTGTTGACCCTGAACGTGAAAGACCAGGCAATACGGCGAAAGCCTGCGCAATACCTATTACAAATGCACCGCCATATGTAATCTCTTTGGTCCCTTTTCTTACAAAATGCCCGGCAAAAAGAAAGGCAGCAGTGACTAGCAGCATTGACCCGGTAATGGTCATATCAGCAACATAAAGACTTTCAACCCAGCCTTTTATGGTTAATCCCACAATAAGAACAGGTATCATAGAAACAAGTATTTTTAATGAAAATGTAGTCTCTTCATTTATTTTAAACTGAGACACCCCCTGAAACAGTTTTGCTATTTCTTTCCAAAACACCACAAGGATGCTCAGGGTTGTTGCTCCATGCACTGCTATTGAAAACAGGAAGCTTTCCTCAACTCCTCCAAATAAGTATTTTACTATCTCAAGATGACCGTCACTGCTAACGGGTAAGAATTCGGTCAACCCCTGTACCAGACCGAAAATCAGAGCCTCATACCAATTCATTACAAAAAAATACTATTGGTTATTGTCGCGTGGTTTCTTCATTATGGCATATATCTCGAAAATAAATCCGGCCAGGACTATTATCGGAGCAAGAGTAATTCTCCTGAAACTGAAAATTTTGTCAGAGAAAACCTTCGGGTCATCTGATTTACCTCCTGCCATAAGGATAAAACCAATAATGATAACTATAAAACCGATTGCCATCAGCTTATAGTTTTCTTTACCAAGGGCAAAGCCGCTTTTTTGATTGTTCTCGTTTTTTACACCCATATTGTTAGTAGTATAATTTGTCTTCATCCACACCCAGATACCTGTTCAGGCCAAAATATGTAGAGATAAGATTAATAATGACTCCTGAAACTATTAGCGCAAGGCAAAGAAGAAGAAACAGATTGATGTTCTCGTAGGTGAACAATGTGAAAAACTCTTTTTCAACCAGATACATTAGTCCCATAAGCAACGCTATTGCAATAAGAGCTGCCAGGAATCCGAAGAAGACACTTCTCAGAAGAAATGGCTTCCGTATAAAAGACCTGTTAGCTCCAACAAGCTGCATTGTATTAATGAGGAACCGTTTTGATTCGATTGAAAGTCTGATAGTATTATTGATAATTGTCATTGAAATAAGAAACAATAAACCGCTGAAGATAAGGAGGAATGCGCTTATCTTGCGTACATTCTCGTTAATAAGGTTAAGTATAGATTCCTGATAATAAACCTCATCAACAACAGGATATTCAAGTATCAGTTTTTCAATTTTCATTACACTATCAGGATGAGTATAATTCGCAAGGAGATAGACATCAATTGTAGGCATCAGAGGGTTATACCCAAGGAAATTAAGGAAATCTTCTCCCAGATCCTCTTTAAGCTTTACGGCCGCCTCATCTTTTGATACATATTCGGTTTCTTTTACATAGTGCTTTGCATCCAGTTCTTTCTGAAGCATCCTGATATCTGCTTCACGAGCATCTTCTTTAAGCATTATTGTAAATGAAAGGCTCTCCCTGAAATAATCAGATAGCTGTTTAGCATTTATGAGCACCATACCCAGAATGCCTAACAGGAAAAGAACAAGAGAGACGCTTATTACAAGCGTAAGATATGAACTCCTTAATCTGTATTTGGATATACCGCTTCGGGCAACTGTCACAATGCAAAATTTGGGTCAAAAATAACACACAAACAGCCATTTCCTTCAGATGGCAGTTACTTTTTTCTTAATGTGCTGTTTTATAGTGTGTTAATATCTAAAAATTTTTACTGTTCCAAAAAGGAGATCCATCCGAATTCATCAGGCTCGTCACCATTCTGTATTCCAACAAGCTTGTTATAGAGTTTCACAGATACTGGTCCGGGTCTGCCGTCTTTACAGAATTCATAAATCTTACCCATATCCGGATCAACAAGTTTTGCTATGGGGCTAATAACGGCAGCAGTACCACATGCACCTGCTTCATCAAACTCGGACAGCTCTTCAATGGCTACTCTTCTTCTCTCAATTTTCATCCCCATCTTTTCGGCGATTGCTATAAGGCTCTTGTTTGTTATTGAGGGTAATATTGATTCTGAAAGAGGGGTGACATACGAGTTGCCTTTTATGGCAAAGAAGTTAGCGGGCCCGCATTCGTCTACATACTTTTTCTCTTTTGCATCCAGGAAAAGAGAATTACCGTAACCCTCCTCATGAGCTTTAACTATTGCCCTCAGACTGGCTGCATAATTGCCTCCAACCTTGATATTACCGGTTCCCAGCGGGGCAGCTCTGTCAACGTCACGGCAAACAAGCATATTCACAGGCTTAATGCCTCCTTTAAAATATGGCCCCACGGGAGTGACAAACACAATAAAAGTATATTCGCGTGCCGGCTTAACACCTACCTCAGCACCACTTCCATAAAGAAGAGGCCTTACATACAGCGACGCACCTGAACCATATGGTGGAACAAATTTCTCATTCAGTTTTACAGCAGTGAAAACAGCCTCTTTGAACAGCTCTATGGGCACAGGCTCCATTTTTATTCCATCAGCCGATGAGATAAGCCTTCTGGCATTGTCTTCCCATCTGAAAAGCCTTACCCTGCCATCTTTGCCTCTGTAAGCTTTCAGTCCTTCAAATGACTCCTGACCATAATGAAGCCCGGTTGCAGCAATATGAATATTAATGAACTCTGAATCGGAGATTTCAGGTTTGCTCCATTTGCCATCGCGGAAAAAACTCCTGACGTTATAATCAGTTTTTATGTAGCCGAAAGGCAGGTTGTTCCAGTCTAAGTTTACCATAACAATGTGATTTGGATGATCCAAATGTACGCTTTTAAACCAAAGTTCCAAATGATTTTAGAGATGCTTCAGTTTCTCCTCGGCAAAGAGTCTCAAAGCCTTTAGCTGGTCTTCAAGTGAAACTGATCTTAAGGTCTCAGCTGTTTCAGTAAGGAACGGATTGTCAATTATTCTTTTATTAAGGTCCGAGAACCATTTTGCAGGATCAGAAATTTTTCCGTATGCCATTTCCTCCCTGAACAATTTATCAACCAGTATTATGAAATCGACTCTTCCGCAAAGATCATAAACCACGTCATGCATTACGCGACCTGCAGCACTGTCCTGTTCCGGTGAAAAGGCATTATCTATCAGATGGCATATAGCTGTAAAATTAGAGTGGCTGAAACCATAAACCGTAAGTATTTCTTCTGCTCTTTTTTTTGATGCCGACAAAGGATTCTGATAGTCAAATACGTATCCGAAATAAAAAAACACAGATGCCAGTCTCACGTTAATATAATCATCATCATCAAGATTCTCTGCCCTTGCAATAAGCTCAGCATGAAGATTGATGTTCCGGATATATTCCGGACTATGGAAGAAGAGGTCAGGAGAAGCGTTATCGACATACTTTGAAAAAACGTGATCTTCGATATCAAGAATCCGGATCATTTCCATTTTCAGGAAAAACTTCCTGTTTGGTGATCCGTCATCATTGCACAAGCCAGATTTGATGCCTGTAACAAAGTACATATCAAGGTCACCCTTATATTTTACCGGCATCCTTCCGCGATAGTCGCAAGTGAAATAATCCTTGACAAACTCATGTGTTGTGCCTGATATGTTTATTTTACCTGCCTCCCCAGAAGATTCCATCCTGCTTGCAGTATTAACGGTATCACCCCAGATATCAAATGTTAATTTCTTATGACCTACAACGCCGGCAATTACCGTTCCGGTATGAACCCCGATACGTATATCCCAGAAACGGGCTGCAGAGTTGGCCGGATCATTCCTCATTTCTATCATGTACTTCTGCATCTCGAGGGCGGCAAGCACTATCTCTACGGGGTTTGTACGGTTGCGTTCAGGAATGCCTCCGGCACACATATATGCATCACCGATTGTTTTAATTTTTTCAATCCTGTATTTCTCGACCACTGAATCAAAATGGAAGAAGAATCGGTCAAGTTCATCAATTAAAACTTCGGGATTCATCTCTTCGGCAATACGGGTAAAACCCTGTATGTCAGAAAATAATACTGTCACAAAATTATATTTCGTTTTTGCTGCCTTACCTTTAAGCATAATCTCTTCCGCGGTACCCTTGGGAAGCATATTGGCCAGCAGTTTGTCGGATTTTTCTTTTTCATGCTGAAGTTCCTCGGTCCGTTCAGCAATAAGTTCCTCGAGCCTCTTCTGACGTTCTTTAAAGAGTCTGTTGGTCCTCCGTCTGAGGATTATGGATATTGCAAGAAGTATTATCGGATAAATTATCCAGGCACCTACTGAAAAATACCACGGAGAGCTGACCCTAAAACCGAATGATCCTGAACTGATATCATTACTCCCCAGGGGTCTAAACTGAAATGTGAGAACATATTTGCCATGGCTGAGATTGGTATATTCTTTATACCCACGATCAGACCATTTTGACCAGCTTTTATCGAAATTTTCAAGAAAGAACCGGTATTCAATCCCCTCAGTTTTCATCATTTCAATGACAACTCCTTCATGATATTTGATGACAGCTTTCCCGCCAGGGTTGTCAATCCGTTGGCCGGTGTTATAATTGCTTATACTGCCTATACCAGCTTCAATAATCTGAGGGAAGGCTGCCGACTGGCAAACCAGTGGGAGCAAAAGACCACATAAAGCAAAGAGTAATCCATACACTACTCTGTATTCTTGTGGTAATTTTAATAACATAGGTGGCCGCAAACCGCTGGTTTGTACAAAAATAATCTTTTATTTCAGTGATTTAACAAACTTACACTGCAGAGTGAATTTTCAATGATTAATTTTATCAAAATATTAAATGCTACATGGATCTTGTCTTTGCAACAAATAACAGACATAAAATTAAAGAGATAAGTGCTTTACTTAATTCTTCATTAAACCTGCTGGGCCTTGCTGATATTAACTTAGTTGATGACATCCCGGAGGAATCAGACACATTGGAGGAAAATGCCCTTTATAAAGCAAGATATGTCCACAGCCGGACAGGATTAAATGTCTTTGCTGATGATACCGGCCTTGAGGTCGAGGCTCTTGACGGAGCTCCCGGTGTACATTCAGCCCGGTTTGCCGGTGCAGATAAGGACTCATCTGCCAACATAGAAAAATTGCTGAGTTTGCTTTCCGGTAAAAATAATCGCAGAGCAAGGTTCAGAACAGTGATTGCGCTAATATATAATAATAAGGAATACTTCTTTGAGGGAATAGTAAATGGAAGAATAATTGATCATAAAAAAGGCACCGGAGGATTCGGATATGACCCTGTATTTGTTGCCGAAGGTTACGACAGAACGTTCGCTGAAATACCTTTGGCTGAGAAAAACATGATATCGCACCGCGCAGAAGCTTTTGGTAAATTGCTGGCATTTCTTTCAAAAGGTATTGCAGGACAATAATTTACACCTCCAATAGTTCTATTGATGATGAAGCGTTTTTTTACACTGATATTCATAATAACCAACTGCTGTAATCTTATCGGGCAGGGAAATGTCGGGTCATGGAGTGATCATTTGTCTTTTTCGGTATCAAATTATCTTACGGCTGGCGATGAAAGGATATATTCATCCACAGGAGCTGCCATTTTAATAAAGGACATAAGGCATAATACTCTCTCAAAGTTATCCAGGGCCAATGGCCTTACTGAAACAGGCATAAGTGCTGTAGCCTGGGCTGACCAGGAAGAAACACTTATCATTGTTTATAAGAATACGAATGTTGACCTGGTAAAGAAAGGAATCATCACGAATATTCCAGATATAAAGAACAAGTATATACCAGGACTGAAGGAAATATATAATATCACCATTAGCGGGAAGAAAGCTCTACTAGCCGGGAGTTTCGGCATCGTTGTTGTTGATCTTGAGGGGAGGTACATTGCAGACACATGGCATCCCGGATCTGACGGAGACAACAACCTTGTTTTCGAAACTGCTTTACTGGGAGATCAAATCTATGCAGCAACTGCCAGTGGTGTCTTTTATGCCCCGGTAACCCGCACAGGGCTGTCATATTTTGGAAACTGGGAGAGATTGGAGGGACTAAATTCAGCAGATGCCAGGTACAATAAAATAGCTGCAGCCGGCACATCCCTCTTTCTGAACAGGGAAGGAGGCAGCGCCTCCGAAGACTCTCTTTTCCTTGTTGTGCCTGGGCAGACTGCACAGTTTCTTCTTTCCCGACCAGGAGCAACTCTCAGATCAATTGATCCGGTTCCTTCAGGGATCTCAGCAGGTCTGACATCCTCGATACTTTTCTTTTCTCCTGAAGGTGCAATGATCAGAGAAATAAGTGATTACGGATGGG
>CAZGDJ010000090.1:0-10408 GCA_964524635.1 uncultured Rikenella sp.
TATCGATGATATTCATTACAATCTGATTGTCAGGCTTCTGAGCGACAGATACGGAATACAGGTAAGAGGCGGATGCGCTTGTGCGGGCACTTACGGTCATTACCTGCTCGATGTCAATTATGATCATAGTCACCAGATCACTGAAATGATAAATAAAGGTGATCTGTCACAGAAACCCGGATGGGTGAGATTATCTCTGCACCCAACAATGACAAATGCTGAAATGGATGTTGTCTCGGAAGCAATAAAGGACATTGCCGTCAATGGACCTGAATATGGCAAAGACTACGTTTATAACTGCCATACAAATGAATACAGACATAAAACAGATATGGGTGAAAACAGAGCTAAAGTAATCTCATGGTTCGACCTTAAATCATAAGAATAATGAAGACTGTTGAGGTAAAAACGCAAGAGCATATAAAAGAGTTTGTGGAGTTTCCCAAAAGACTTTATAAAGGGGATAAAAACTGGGTTTGCCCTCTTGATAAAGAGGCAGAGGCAGTTTTTGATCCTGCAAGGAACAATGCTTTCAGGCGTGGTGAAGCTATACGCTGGATACTTGTGGATGATGATAATAAGACGATAGGCCGCGTGGCTGCTTTCATTGACAGAGTGAGATCAAAAGCCAACAGGCAGCCAACCGGGGGCATGGGCTTTTTTGAAGTCATTGAATCAAAGGAGGCTGCTTTCATGCTCTTTGATACTGCAAAGGTTTGGCTAAGCGACAGAGGCATGGAGGCAATGGACGGGCCAATCAATTTTGGCGAAAACGATAACTACTGGGGTTTGCTCGTTGATGGATTTACACAACCAGGTATCGGAATGCCTTACCATAAAAGATATTACAGGGCCTATTTCGAGGAATATGGTTTCAGGACTTACTTTGAACAGTACGCTTATCATCTCAAAGATTGTGGTGCTACCCAGGTCTTCCCTGAACGGTTCATGAAAATTGCTGAATGGATATCAAAACGCCCTGGTTATAGCTACCGTCATTTTGACTACAAGCAGAAGGATAAATTCATAGCTGACCTGGTTGAAGTTTATAACTCAACATGGTCAGTTTTTAAAGAGGACTTCACTCCACTTGACCCTGCCATACTTCATGATTCTCTCATGCGGGCGAAAGCATTTATTGATGAAGACCTTATCTGGTTTGCTTATCATAATGACAAGCCTATTGCTTTCTTTGTCATATACCCTGATCTGAATCAGATCATTAAGCCTTTTAACGGCAGGTTGACTTTTTGGAATAAGATCAGATTTGTCTGGTACAGGTACACCCACAAAATGAACCGTATGAGAGCAGTGGTGGCGGGCGTCAACCCGGCGTACCAGAACAGCGGTGTGGAGTCAGCGTATTTCCTTGAACTGTTCAAGGTTTTCAGGAGAAAACGTTTTTACCGCGAACTTGAATTATCATGGGTTGGAGATTTCAACCCCAAAATGATAGGAATTTATGAAGCTTTGGGAGCTCAGAAGGCTAAAACATATTTGACACTGAGGTATATGATCAATGACAAGTTGCCTTTTAAAATGTACAAGGTTGAAATGGAGGAAACTATGGCTGAGAGGCAGGCAAAACAAAAAAGCTGAAATAATTTTGCTCCTCCGTTTGTATATTTATAATTGTTCATTAACTTTGCAAGCCTTAAAAAAGGGAAAGTTTATTACAGGAATTAATATTTATTGAGTGATGAAAGAAGGTATACATCCGGGTAATTACAGATTGGTTGTGTTTCAGGACATGTCTAACGGCCATGCCTTTATGACAAGATCAACAGCCTTCTCAAGGGATACTATCAAGTGGGAAGACGGAAAGGAATATCCCCTTATTAAGCTTGAGATATCAAATACATCTCATCCTTTCTATACCGGAAAGATGAAGCTTGTTGACACCGCAGGAAGGGTTGATAAGTACATGAACCGTTACAAGACTCATCTTGATAAGAAAACGAAATAAGGTTTAACCATACCTGATAAAGCTGTCCTCAACGGTCAGCTTTTTTTTTGCCTGCGCAGTAGCAATCTGCAACTTAAATATTTTCTTTTTGTTATATACCTGCTGCCTGAAAGGGTATAGATTATTTGACTAATTTTGGGAAGTTTTAAATTTTATGGATAAAAAAGATAGCAGAAACTGGGAGAGCGCTCTATTCCATGATCTCATTGATGAGGGGCGGGAGATCATTCCTATATTGTCAGATGGAGATGATCATGAGCTTGAGGAGCTGGATATTCCAGCCAGTGTGCCATTGCTGCCATTACGTAATACGGTGCTCTTCCCCGGCGTAGTGATTCCTATAGCCGTAGGCCGTGCCAAATCAGTTCAGCTGGTCAGAGAAGCCTACCGCGGCAATAAGCTGGTAGCAGCTGTCGCTCAGATAGATGCCGAAATTGATGAACCTTCCCTTCGTGATCTTAATGAGGTAGGAACCCTGGGCCAGATAGTCAAGCTACTGGAGATGCCTGATGGAACTACAACTGCAATAATACAGGGACGCAGACGTGTTTCTGTCATTGATATCATTCAGACATTGCCGTACATGACGGCTCACGTCAGGGCAAACCCTGAACTGAAAAGCCAGGGTGAGGAGAAAGACTTTGACATTATTATCGGATCACTCAAAGATCTCTCAATGAAGATTGTCAAACTTAATCCCAATATAAATCCAGAAGCTTCTTTTGCAGTTAAGAACATTGAAAACACCACTTACCTGATTAACTATATATGTGCCAACAATGAGTTCAAGGTGACTGACAAACAAAAGCTTCTTGAGGCCTCCACTCTGAAAGAAAGAGGTTTGAGACTTCTTGAGCACCTTGTCAGGGAGATACAGCTTCTTGAGCTGAAAAGTGAACTGCAGTCAAAGGTCAAGTATGAAATTGATCAGCAGCAAAGAGAGTTTCTACTGCACCAGCAGATGAAGACTATCCAGAATGAGCTTGGCGGCAATCCTGTTGAAAAAGAAGTGGAGGAATTTCGTCAGAAGGGCAGTGAGAAGAAGTGGATTGAAGATGTTGCCAGGGTCTTCGCACGTGAGCTTGATAAGCTTGCACGTCTTAATCCGGCGGCTGCTGAATACTCGGTTCAGGTCAACTATATCCAGACATTGCTTGAGCTGCCGTGGAACGAGTACACGACAGATAATCTCGATCTAAAGAATGCAAGCAGGGTGCTTGATGAAGATCATTATGGTCTTGAGGAGGTTAAGGAGAGAATACTTGAGCACCTGGCTGTCCTGAAACTGAAAGGCGACCTGAAATCACCGATACTTTGTCTTTATGGCCCTCCTGGTGTGGGTAAGACTTCTCTCGGCAAATCTGTGGCACGGGCCCTTGGACGAAAATATGCACGTATGTCACTCGGGGGTCTGCATGATGAGGCTGAAATAAGGGGTCACCGTAAAACCTACATCGGAGCCATGCCGGGCAGATTGGTACAGAATATCCGTCGCGCCGGATCTTCTAATCCGGTTTTTATCCTCGATGAGGTTGACAAGGTGGGGCAGGACTTCAGGGGAGATCCGGCATCAGCCTTGTTAGAGGTGCTGGACCCGGAGCAGAATACGCATTTTTATGATAACTACCTTGAGCTTGAGTATGACCTCTCAAAAGTGCTTTTCATAGCTACCGCAAACAACCTCTCAACTGTGAGCGCTGCTTTGCGTGACAGGATGGAACTGATAGAAATTTCGGGCTACCTGGTCGAAGAAAAGATTGAAATAGCACATAAACATCTTATCCCGAAACAGCTTGAAGCTCATGGAGTGAAGCCTGAACAGCTCAGGCTGTCATCTCTGGTAATTGAAGAATTGATACAGAACTATACCCGTGAATCAGGTGTAAGGGAGCTTGATAAACGACTGGCAAAAATAGTTCGTTACAGGGCGAAGGATATAGCTTTTGAGAAAAAAATCGGGGCGGAGATATCATCTGCTGATATCGCAGAAATCCTCGGGCCGCCAAAATACCTTAAAGATATTTATGGAGGCAATGATCAGGCAGGCGTTGTGACAGGTCTTGCATGGACCGCCACTGGAGGAGAAATACTTTTTGTGGAGACCAGCCTCAGCAGAGGTAAAGGAAACCTTACACTGACAGGCAATCTTGGCGATGTGATGAAAGAATCAGCAGTTATTGCCCTTGAATACCTTAAGGCCAATGCTGAACTGCTTGAGTTGCCTGACACCTTCTCCGAAAAATGGAATATCCATATTCACGTGCCCGAGGGAGCCATACCCAAAGATGGTCCTTCTGCCGGCATAACAATGGCCACTTCAATAGCCTCTGCTTTCACTCAGCGGAAAGTAAAGAAATATGCTGCCATGACAGGTGAAATAACTCTTCGCGGTAAAGTTCTTCCGGTTGGCGGAATAAAAGAAAAAATACTTGCAGCAAAGCGTGCCGGCTTAAAAGAGATCATTCTGTCTAAAGCAAATCTTAAGGACGTAGAAGAGATTAATGAGAAATATGTCCGGGGCCTGAAGTTTACCTACGTCGATACAATTATGGACGTGCTGCGACATTCACTGCTGAAGCAGAAGGTCGTCAACGCCAAGAATATTAAATTTGATTAATTGTTAATTATCAAATAATGAGCAAGATAGCTGTTTTTCCGGGATCATTTGACCCTTTCACCGTTGGTCATGAAGCTATTGTATTGCGGGCTCTCCCGCTTTTTGACAAGATCATCATTGCGGTTGGTGATAACTCGGAAAAGAAAAATCTTTTCACTATTGACAGCAGACTTAAGATGATCTCAAAAGTTTTTTCAGGTGAAAAGAAAATCGAGGTAACCCGGTTTAGCGGGCTGACGGTCGATTTTTGCCATGAAAAGAATGCCGGCTATATTCTCAGGGGATTACGCACAGCAGCTGATTTTGAATATGAAAGAGCCATGGGACAGATGAACAAAAAGATGGCGCCTGAGATAGAATCAGTTTTTCTTTTAACAAGTACCGAGCTTACTCCTGTCAACTCTACTGTCGTCCGCGACATAATTAAATTTGGCGGTGACGCTTCTGTATTTGTCCCTAAGGCAATAAAGATATCAGATTATCTGAAGAAATAGGATTTACCTGATTTTAAGAGTATAATTAAGCAGGTCAATAAGTGATTGGAAAGTATTTGACTTTATAGCTGCTATTTGCGAGGGTTCAAGCCATTCGGCATGCGTTATTCCCTCCTCAGCCTGAGGTTCTGTTATCATCTCGCCGTCATAGCTCATGCTGAACCAGTGCGTTTTTTTCATGTAAGGCTTATTGTCAAAGAGATAAGTATGATAGCTTGGAGGAAGTGAACCAGTTATAAGGTGATTCTTTAAATTACATTCTTCTGTGACCTCTCTGAGAGCGCATTCTTCAGGTGTCTCGCCAGGTTCAATGTGTCCTTTGGGCAGATCCCATCTTCCATATCGCTTGATGAAAAGAAACTTCCCTGAAGGGTGTCCTATTAGGCCCCCCGCAGCTTCAGTAACCACAAACCACTCACTGAAAACCTTCCACAGGTTGTCAATATCATGTGAATAAATATTCAGAGAGGCAAGTGAATTATTGACTGCAAACCTGGAAATTTGATCATACAGTTCATCCCTATCATTGTACTTGTGAAACAGAGCATAGTTTTGCATCCGGTCAGGTTCAGGACTTAACGTTATGACTCTGTTATCAAAATATATTTTAAATAGTACCATATGGAAAAGATCGCCAGGAAAACCGCTGAATATCTGTTACAAATTAAAGCAATTAAATTACAACCGGCAAAACCTTTTACGTGGGCTTCAGGATGGAAGTCGCCAATCTACTGTGATAATCGGATGACTCTGTCATTTCCGGAGGTCAGGAACTATATACGTGAGTCTTTTGCCTTAAAAGTAAGGGAGTTATATCCTGATGCCGGATTGATCGCCGGTGTAGCCACCGGAGCCATAGCCCACGGTGCCCTGGTAGCTGATCTGTTAGGCCTGCCTTTTATTTATGTCAGATCAGGAGCAAAAGACCATGGGCTCGGGAATCAGATAGAAGGGTTCTATACGAAAGGACAGAAGGTGGTTGTGATTGAAGACCTTATATCCACTGGCGGAAGCAGCCTGGGAGCTGTTAAAGCCTTACGGGAGGCCGGGTGCGAAGTCCTTGGCATGATTGCAATCTTCACCTATGGATTTGGCAAAGCTGCAGATGCATTCCTGGCTGAAAAATGCAAACTCGATACACTTAGTAATTATAATGTATTAATACAAATTGCCGTGTCATCAGGTTATGTCTCGGCTAAAGATGTGGAGACACTGCAGCAATGGCGGGTAAACCCATCAATATGGGGCAAAGAAGAATAATGAGCAAGTCATCAACATTTACCAGCCGAAAGGGCATTGTGAAATGCTCAGAAAAAGATCTTTATTACTTTCTTACCGACGTGCGTAACTTTAAAGCTTTTATACCTGACGGTGATGTTACTGAATGGCAGGCAACAGAGGGGCTTTGCTCATTTAAGGTTGACAAACTGGGTAAAGTAGCTGTCAAGCTTATTGAGGCTATGCCATATACTTTGGTAAGCTATGAAACGGAATCCTTTTTTACAGGAAAAGTCTCAGCATCAATTAATTTTAAGAATTTAAGCGATGACAAGACAGAGATATCACTTTCAGTTGAACTTAATAATAGTCCTCTGGTGAAAATGATAATAGGTGACGCTCCGGAAAAATACCTTGAAAGGGTGATCTCAGCTATTGAAGGTTTTAAAGATTTTGACAAGATCAGAGGATATACTCAATCTCCCTGAAAGCATATTCCCTGACAGATCCGTCATTATGCTTTACTCTTAGCACACCATTAGTTCTGACATCTTGAATCATACCTGAGAATTCACCGTTATCGTTCCTGTACTTATGCCATTTAAGGCATCTGTATAGGGCATTATGGTAATCAGATTGCAGCTTTTTTCTCTCGTTTTTGATGATCATACTGTACCTCATGTCCAGTAATTCCGAAAGGCTGTCAATTAATTTCTCAAGGTCGTATTCTTTGCCGGTTATCTTTTTCAATGATATGGGATTTGGAATATCCTGGCTGAATTTTGTCTGATTTACATTCAGTCCGATACCTATAATACTATTATTAATTTTATTCCCCATAAGGGAGTTTTCAATAAGAATGCCTGCAATTTTGTCATCCCTGACATAAATGTCATTGGGCCATTTGATTTTTACTTCTGAAGTTTCATGTCTCAACAGATCAAAAACGGCAAGTGACACCATTTGAGAAATAACGAACTGATCTTCAGCAGCTACCATTGAAGGATAGATGATGGTGCTCATTATCAGGTTTTTACCCGCCTCGCTCTCCCAGCCGTTGCCTGCCTGGCCACGGCCACTCTCCTGAAAAGAGGCAGTTATTAACAAACCTTCTGAAGGTTTTTCGCCTCTTAATTTTGCTGATGCAACCGTATTGGTTGATGACACTTTTTCATGGTGTTCTCTGGTTGTGCCTATAATCATGATAAACAGTACTTTAGAAATAAAAATGTGACAATATCCTCTATTTGATGCACCATTGAACAAAATGGCACCGGAATTGTAAAAAGAGTAAAGGCTGGGCGAAAATACGGATAAATGTTTGTAATTTCGCCCATCAATAGGAACTGTTTAATACTGAAAAGATTATTAATGAGAAAAGTCAAAGATGAGGCTGCCCTTGTGACAGAAAGTATAATAAAAGGATTATTTGAAAAGAAGGGAAAAAGGGTAGCGCTTGTTGATCTGCGAAATCTTGAGAACAGAGTTTGTGATTTCTTTGTTGTCAGTCATGCAACTTCATCAACACAGGTTGACTCCCTTGCATGGTCAGTTGAAGATGTTGTCCGCAGAGAGACGGGACGAAAACCTTATCATGTTGAAGGGACTGAAAACTGTATATGGGTTTTGCTTGATTATGGCGATATTCTTGTGCATATCTTCCAGGAAACATACAGGGACTATTATAATCTTGAGTCATTGTGGGCCGATGGCCATATAACAATGCTTGAGGATATGCCGTTAAAGAAAGGTAATTAGTATGGCAGAAAACAAAGAACCGGTTAAGGAAAATAGAAATGGCCAGAATGGCAAACCAAGATTCAGTTCGAGCTGGGTCTTCTTTATTATTATTGTAGCATTGTTCGGATCACAGTTTCTGTTCTCGGGCAGGGCACCCCAGAAAGCCGGACAGCGGGAGATTGAACAGATGATCATCAACCATGACATTGAAAGGGTAGTTATCATCAATGAAAAGCGGGTTGAGATTTATCTTAAGCCTGATTCGATTAAATCAGGACGATATCCTGATCTGGCCAAACAGAAAAGTTTCGGGTTTCAGCAACAAAGGCCGCAGTTCTATCATCAGATAGGTACTGTTGAACTTTTTCTTGAGTTTTTTACCTCAACACAGACCAAGGCTGGTTACACTGACGATGACATCATAGAATATGAGTTCAAAACGAAAAATGACTATCTGGGTACTTTTCTTAGTTTCATCCTTCTCCCTC
The DNA here is from genome assembly GCA_964524635.1 of uncultured Rikenella sp. Taxonomy (GTDB): domain Bacteria; phylum Bacteroidota; class Bacteroidia; order Bacteroidales; family VadinHA17; genus SR-FBR-E99. The sequence goes on from CAZGDJ010000090.1 coordinate 8,524, forward strand.
TTCTGCTGATTGTGGTGTGGATTTTTGCCATGAGACGTATGTCAGGGGGTGCCGGAGGCGGAGGCAGCAATATTTTCAGTGTCGGCAAATCAAAGGCACAGATATTCGATAAAGACACCCATGTGAAGATAAACTTCAATGATGTGGCAGGGCTTGAAGAAGCCAAGACGGAGGTGATGGAGATAGTTGACTTCCTTAAGAACCCGAAAAAATATACTTCTCTTGGAGGCAAGATACCTAAAGGAGCCCTTCTTGTGGGACCTCCCGGAACAGGTAAGACCCTCCTTGCGAAAGCTGTGGCAGGTGAGGCTAACGTTCCGTTCTTTTCAATTTCAGGATCTGACTTCGTGGAGATGTTCGTCGGCGTGGGAGCCTCGCGCGTGAGGGACCTCTTCCGCCAGGCTAAGGAGAAAGCTCCGTGCATTGTTTTCATTGATGAGATTGATGCAGTCGGACGTGCCAGAGGCCGTAACCCTAACTTCGGCGCTAACGACGAGAGGGAAAATACTCTTAACCAGCTTCTTACTGAGATGGATGGCTTCGGTACCAATAGTGGTGTGATAATTCTTGCTGCAACCAACAGGGCTGATATACTTGACAAGGCCCTTCTGCGAGCCGGTCGCTTTGACCGCCAGATAAGCGTAGAACTGCCTGACCTGAAAGAGAGAGAAGCAATCTTCAGGGTTCATCTTCGGCCAATCAGGCTCGAAGAAGGATTTGATGTCGCTTTCCTGGCAAAACAGACTCCTGGTTTTTCAGGTGCAGATATTGCTAATGTTTGTAATGAGGCTGCACTGATAGCTGCAAGAGGAAGCAAAACATCCGTTGAGAAGCAGGATTTCCTTGATGCTGTTGACAGAATAATCGGGGGACTTGAGAAGAAGAACAAGATCATTTCAATTGAAGAAAAGAAAACAATAGCATATCATGAAGCCGGTCATGCAACAGTAAGCTGGCTTCTTGAACATGCCAGTCCTCTGCTTAAAGTTACCATTATTCCAAGGGGAAAAGCCCTTGGGGCTGCATGGTATCTGCCTGAAGAACGGTCTATCTCTACTACTGAGGATATACTTGATGAACTGGCCTATGCCCTCGGGGGAAGAGCAGCCGAAGAGATTGTCATTGGTAAAATCTCTACGGGAGCGCTCAACGACCTCGAAAAAGTGACAAAGCAGGCATATGCTATGGTAGCCTATTTCGGAATGTCGGGGAAGGTAGGCAACATGAGCTTCTACGACTCTACAGGACAATCTGATTACGGATTCTCAAAACCTTACAGTGAAAAGACTGCTGAGCTCATTGACAACGAGGCTAAACACATTGTGGAATTATCGTACAATAAAGCTAAAGAGGTCATCTCAGCCCACATCGATGGGTTAAAACAATTAGCCGAGCAGCTTCTTGAGAAAGAGGTTATTTTCAGCGAAGACCTGGAAAGGATTTTTGGAAAAAGAAAAGGAGACCACAGCAAAGCACTGGCTGAGGAAGAGAAAGTTTCAAAGGAGGCTGCTGGTGTTGACTAATGGATAATGAATGGGTTGTGATAGCAGAATTCACTGATGATTTTAAATCTCAGATAGCTGTCGGAAGGCTCCTTGAAAACGATATCGAAGGAATCGAGGCGATCCGCGTCGCCGACAATGGCCACGGCCTGCATTACGACGACTCGTTCATCGTCTTCCCGAACCTTGGCGGCTCGTGGATCGTCATGGGCGCCATTCGTGACAAGTGGGCCGCACTCGGATGGGAACAGGGCATCTGCAACTACCCCGTCAGTGACGAGTTCACCTGCGCCGACGGCGTTGGCAAGGGCAACAACTTCTACGGCCGCAACGGCTGGGGAGCCTCGATCTTCTGGCACCCGAACACCGGCGCGCACTGCGTC
>CAZGDJ010000091.1:0-10372 GCA_964524635.1 uncultured Rikenella sp.
TCGGAGATGACCTTTACAACATTTTTCCAGAGTGACCCAACATATTCCGTTATCTGAAGTCTGTTATCATTGCTTAATTCATCAAGCATATAAGGCTCAACAGCTCCTTTAAATTTACCATGTCTGATTACCTGCACTTCAACACCAATTTTTTCCAGTGCCTTGCGATAGAATGTCACCTCAGCTGCTAATCCTTTAAAATCAAACATGGAGGTTGGACTTACCCATATTGCATCAGCAGCAGTAGATATGAAATAGCTTTCCTGCATTAGTATATAGTCAGAGTACGAGTAAATAAACTTTCCGCTTGATTTAAAATCAGTAAGTGCTTGCTGCAATTCATCCGCGGTCGCCCAACCGGAAGGCACTATGCCGTTCTCAATCAATATTCCGCATATATTGTCATCTGTGGCTGCCTTTTGCAGGTTTTTCAAAATATCATTAAGCCCTGGTGCCTGAGTCACCTTCATTGAAAGTGGATCAAGTGAAGCGAAAGGATTGGTATTTGTCCGGTCAGGAATTATGGTTCCGGTTTTCAGCACAAGGACACTTTTGTCCGGTACTTCAACAGGTTTGTTTCCTGATGCTACCATAGCTGAAAGAGTTGATAACATAATGACAAACATGATAATGCCGGTAATAATAAGGCCTGCTATTGTCGCCAGGGTCATTTTTATAAACGTTTTCATCTGCTATTTGAATTTTTTCAGTGCCAAATTATAAAAAAATCAGCATCTTTACTGTAGTAAACCTTTAATAATGGCACTATTACCCAATTCGGGAGTATCAAACCCGGAGGTCGTACTGGGCCTTGGTAGCAATATAGGGGATCGATTGTCATATCTCTCATATGCGCTGAGCCAGCTTCGAAACGAAGCCGGTGAAATTACTTCTCTTTCTTCAGTGTGGGAGACTGAACCATGGGGATTTGAAGCTGAAGAGCTGTTTCTGAATATGGTTGCCGTACTAATAACCCCTTTGGATCCCCAATCTCTTCTTGCATCTATAAGTTCTATAGAGACGCGTCTGGGAAGACAAAGGAGGAAGAGCCTTGAATACCAGTCAAGAGTGATTGACATTGATATACTTTTATGGGGAGAAAGGATCATTACCATGCCCGGTCTGCAGGTGCCGCACCCCAGGATTTCACAGCGCAGGTTTGTCCTCGAGCCACTATGTGAAGTTGTTCCTGATGCAATACATCCTGTAAGCCGGATGACCATGAAGGATCTGCTCATTTTATGTAAAGATCCGTCTGAGGTTAAACTTTATAAAAAGCAGCTTTAAATTGCACCGTTATCTGCAAAACTATAGTACTCTTTGCCTGAAATAATAAGATGGTCAAGAAGCTGAATATCCATCATTGCAGAAGCCTCCTTAATTTTACGGGTTATATGTATATCAGAGTCACTCGGACTATTGTTGCCTGAAGGGTGATTATGGCATATCACCAGCCCGGATGCCAGGGTCTCAATCGCTTTTTTCATTACTATGCGTACATCTGTCACCGTACCGCTTATACCTCCCTGGCTTATCTTCATACGGCTGATGACCCTGTTAGCGCGGTTGAGGAACAGAATCCAGAACTCTTCATGATTAAGATCTTCCATCAAAGGACTGAAGATATTATAGACATCGAGCGACGAACGTATCTGAGTGTTTTCAGAAGCCTCTGACAGTTTACGGCGTCTTCCCAGTTCCAGCGCGGCCGAAATGGTTACAGCCTTCGCTTCACCAATGCCTTTGATCTTTCGGATACCTGCAACACTTAGCTTTCCCAGTTCTGTTAATGAGTTACCGGCAGCCGCGAGCAGCTCATGAGCGAGATCAACAGCTGATCTGCTTTTTGTGCCAGACCCTATGAGTATTGCAATAAGCTCAGCGTCGCTGAGGCTTGAGGGGCCGTTATTCCAGAGCCTCTCCCTGGGTCTGTCCTCAACAGCCCAGTCAGTGATTTTAAGTGACATGCAGCAAACATTTTATCCCACTGCAAGATAAAAAAAATGCCGTCATCATTCGATGGCGGCACATAGTTTTTTAGTATCTCCTAGAGACCGTTAACGTGCTTGGTAACAGAAGACTTAAGGTTTGATGCTTTATTCTTATGAATAACATTCTTCTTGGCAAGCTTGTCAAGCATAGCATTCATTTTGGGAAGCTGTTCTGCAGCTTCGGTTTTATCCGTTGTTTTACGGATCTTTTTAAGTGCATTACGCATTGTTCGTGCATAATACTTGTTGCTTTCTTTTTTTACCTCTGCCTGCCTTGCAGCCTTAAGAGCCGACTTATGATTAGCCATTATCTGTTATTTTAAATTATGTAGTCCATAGGGGAATCGAACCCCTGTTACCAGGATGAAAACCTGACGTCCTAACCACTAGACGAATGGACCTTAAAGAACTTTAAAAAGCGGATGCAAAGATGAAAGTATTTTTTTTAACTGCAAAATATTTTGTCAAAAATATCTTTCCTCTCTGCATCCGCCATTACATGGACATATAGATAAGCTCTACAAGACGTATCTGATCGCTATGCCGCCATTCCAATAGTACCAGTTGTTTGGACCACCCATCAGATGAAATGCCGGACCTATTCCTACTGAAAGGTTAAGCGGGATGTCATCAAAAGTGTACTCAAGCCCGATAATACCGTCAAGGCCCACAATTAGATTGGAATTATAATCATCACTATAATCACCCGTCCATATACCTATGTGTGCTCCTGGGCCTATAAACCAATCAATGCCCGGCGCCCAGTCAGTAGGTTTCTGCCACTCATAGAAAGCAGACACGTTGAGGTTGTGACCGAAGTAACCTGTGCCGGCAACCAGGTCAATGGCAGTACCACTTCCAAGAAAAGTCTTGAAATTGATGCCTGAAGGCTCACCTCCCCTGAGGCCAATAGCAGATTTGTAACTCTGTGCCTGTGCGCCTAAAGTCAACGCGACTAAAACCAACATGATTGTGAATAATCTTTTCATCTCGTTTTAATTTAGTTAGTAAAATGCAAATTTATAGTAACGACCATATTTTGGCCACGATTCGTATATCTTAATTATTAACAAGATTATTGGCAAGAAGTTGCATGTCTGTACCATTAAAATCTCCTGAACTCATGAGGAGAAAGGTAACATCTTGTCCTTCAGCTTTATAAAGACTTTTTGCAAGTTCCTGAGAATCATCAAATACCCTGATATTATCATTGCCGAATGCCTTTATTATCTCTTCCCTGGTTATCAAAGGAAGATTTTTCAGACTTAGAGCGTGTGGATTAAAATAGACAAATGCTTCTGTTGCTTTGTCAAGAGAACCTCGATATTGAGGAAGAAAGTCTGTGCTAAGGCTGCTGAACGTATGCAATTCAAGGACAGCTATTAGTTTGCCATTCTGGTACTGTTCTTTTACAGCGGCTACAGTTGCCTTCACTTTTGACGGGGCATGGGCAAAATCGTAAAATACGGCTCTTCCTCCGGTTTTTGCCATCAGCTGAAGCCTCCTGGCGCTTCCTCTGAATGATTCAATTGCATCATAGAACTGATCCTCACTTACTCCGGCTGCCAGACATGCTTCCCTGGCTGCACTGAGATTCTGCATGTTATGCTCACCAAAGACACTGACCTTAACCGTGCGGTTTATTGTAACTGCAAAACAACCTTCCTTATTAGTGAGAAATCCATGAATATCGTAAGCAATTTTTTTTATATCTCCACGGCAGGTCTCTGCAATTTTCCTGACCTCCCTGTCATTCTTATAATAGATCAGCGTACCTCCTGGTTGTATGGTAGATACAAAAACAGCGAATTGTTCACAATAGTTCTGAAAAGTGGGAAAGACATTCATATGGTCCCATGCAATACCATTTATAATTGCAATATCAGGTTTATAGAGATGAAACTTTGGCCTTCGGTCAACGGGAGAAGTCAGATATTCGTCACCCTCAATAACAGCTATCTTTGAATCATTGCTCAGTCCTACCATGGTGTCAAAACCATCAATTGCTGAACCCACAAGGTAGTCAAATGAAAGCCCGCTCTTCATGAGCACATGCATGATCATTGCTGTGGTAGTTGTTTTACCGTGGCTTCCGCCAACCACTATCCTGAGCTTTTCCTTAGTTTGTTCATAGATATAATCAGGGAATGACATTATTGTCAGACCCATTTCTCTTGCTCTTGCAAGCTCAGGATTATCAATGCGGGCATGCATCCCAATAATGACAGTGTCAATATCAGGAGTAAGTATCCATGGGCGCCATCCTTCCTTTTCAGGCAGAATGCCTGCCGACGCCAGCCTTGTTCGCGATGGTTCAAAAATCTCGTCATCGGAGCCAGTTACTGTATATCCCTTTTTCTTTAACGCAAGTGCAAGATTATGCATTACGGCTCCACCAATAGCTATAAAGTGTACTCTCATCGCATGACTTAAACAGAGGCAAAAATACCAAAATTGGCTATCTTGCATCAAATAATTTTACAGTTATGAAACTGGCACTTTTTAATATTGCTAATTTCAGGGTTGATGGCGGGGCTATGTTCGGTGTAGTTCCGAAAGCATTGTGGAGCAGGACCAATATACCGGATGAAAATAATAACATAGTACTGTCACTTAGATCTCTTATTATTCAGACCGAAGGAAGGGTCATTCTTGTCGATGCCGGATGGGGCGACAAGCAGGATGAGAAGTTCTTCAGGCACATCTGGATCCACGATGGTGAAGGACTCACCGGCGGAATTGCACGCTGCGGATATAAACCCGAAGATGTTACTGATGTATTGCTGACTCACCTTCATGCTGATCATTGTGGGGGTTGTTTTGTAAATAAACCCGGCGGAGGTTTTGAACCTGTATTCAAGAACGCATTTTACCATGTCAGCAGAACACAGTGGAAATGGGCTAATGACTCAAACCTGCGGGAGGAAGACGCTTACCTGACAGAAAATATTAAACCCATAGGTGATAGTGGGCGATTAAATCTTATTGAAGAAAACGGAATTCTGTATAAGGACATTACACTCAGGATCTGTAATGGCCACACACCTGGCCTGATAGTTCCCTTCATAAAGTTAAGGGGTAAAACTTTTATTTACACCGGTGATCTGATACCAACTACCTCACACATACCTCTTATATGGAATATGTCTTACGATCTGTTACCGCTTGTAACAATCGGAGAGAAGCAAGATGTCCTGAATGAAGCGCTTGCCGAAGGGCATATCCTGATTTTTCAGCATGATCCTCTGACAGAATGCTGCACACTGTCCATGACACCTAAAGGTATAAGGGCGTCAGAAAAGAAAAGCCTTGCTGACTACCTGTAGTTGGAAGATGATGAGCCTCTGACAATTAACTCTGAGGTAATAATCTTTTTCTGGAAGGGTAGTTTATTGTTCTCAATCCGGTCGAGCAGAAGCCTGGCTGAGACCTGTCCCATCTCATTGCCCTTCTGATCTACAGATGTCAGCCCCGGATCAGTTAAAGTAGCTATCTGGCTGTTCGTAAACCCAACAACTGCAATCTCCTCAGGGATTCTGAAACCCATCCGTTTAGCTATTACAAGTGTTTGTGCAGCCGTAAGGTCATTGACGGCAAAGAAAGCTTCAGGTCTTGGAGTTCTTTTAAGAAGATTGGGTATAATATCATCAGCTTCCTCAGAAGTGTCACATTTGATAACATCATCAGGAGCAGGAGTCAGACGATATTCTTTCATTGCCCTGAGATAGCCCTTCATGCGTTCTTTGGCTATTTGCAGGTTTGCCGGGCCTGAAAGATGAACAATACGCTTTTTGCCGGTTCGCAGAAGATGATTTACAGCTTTGTATGCACCCTCCTCATCATCAATTGTAACTCCGTCAGTATTTATGACTTCAGGAACACGGTCAAAAAAGACCAGGGGAATATTTTTTTCAGTAACACTTCTGAAATGGCTGAAGTCCAGGGTGTCTTTGGCTATTGAGGCAAGAATACCGTCAACACGGCTTGAAAGCAGTGTCTGAACGTTCTTTACTTCATGTTCCCATAGTTCGTTGCTCTGACAGAGTATCATATTGTAATCACGTTCATAAACGACATCTTCAATGCCGCTGATGACCGTGGAAAAGAAATAGTGCACCACATCAGGTACTATAACTCCAATGGTCTTCGATGACCCGCTCTTAAGACTCAGCGCGATCGGATTTGGTTTGTAGTTCCATTTTGCAGCCAGCTCATTGACAGCGTTTCGCGTTGCCTGACTGATATCAGGATGGTCTTTCAGGGCTCTTGAAACTGTGGAGGGTGAAATACCAAGTTCACGCGCTATATCTTTAATTGTGATATTCTCTTTAGTCATCAGGTAAATAAAGGTCAATAAGTGTAAAGATAGTCAGAAAACTTCTCCTTTCCAACTAGCTCTTTTTTTGACAGAGCGTCACTACAAACGTTTGCGGTAACGATTGCGTAAAAAACCTGAAAAAGAGTTGGTTAACTGTCTGAAAAGGTCGACTTTTATCGTCTCTAAATCCCGGAAAATAAAACTGAATAATTAATTAGTATTGTGTAACCTGCAAATAAACAATTTAATCTATGGAGAAATTTTTAAACAAACGGCTCCTCATGCTGGCCTTTGGCGTTCTGATGAGCTGTGTTGTCTTCGGACAACAGGTTAGAGTGTCAGGTACAGTGACCGATGCTGCCGATGGAACAACGTTGCCTGGTGTTAACGTTGTGGTCAAAGGCACATTGACAGGTGCGATTACCGGCAACAATGGAGAATACTCCCTGATGGCTAAGCCGGGGGATGTTCTTGTATTTACATTTATCGGCTATCTGCCACAGGAAATCACTCTTGGCAACCAGACTGTTATCGATGTTGCTATGGCAACAGATGTTAAAGCCCTTGAAGAAGTGGTGGTCATTGGTTACGGAACAGTAAAAAAGGATGATGCAACCGGTTCTGTAGCTGCAATTAGTTCTAAGGATTTCAACAAAGGAGCTATTACATCACCTCAGGATCTTTTGGTTGGTAAGAGCGCAGGTGTGGTTATCACTACATCTGGTGGTGCCCCCGGTAGCGGTTCAACAATAAGGGTACGCGGCGGATCTTCACTAAACGCATCAAATGATCCGCTTATCATTATTGACGGAGTACCTATTTCAAATAATGATGTTTCAGGAAGTTCCAATTTCCTGTCATTCGTGAATCCTAATGATATTGAGACTTTTACAGTACTGAAAGACGCTTCTGCTACCGCAATTTATGGTTCAAGAGCATCTAACGGAGTTATTATCATAACCACAAAAAAGGGTACTGCAGGAAGCAAACTTACCGTTTCTTATGATGGAAACGCATCGGTTTCAAACGCCACCAGATTCATGGATGTTTATTCCGGTGACGAGATGAGGCAGATTGCGTTGGAACATGTAGATCTGTTCGGGGCTGAGACATTCAGTCTTCTTGGAACAGAAAACACAAACTGGCAGAAGGAAATATTCAGGACAGCTTTCTCTCATGATCACAACCTGAGCCTTTCAGGTTCGGCTGAGAATCTGCCTTTCAGGGTTTCTGTCGGTTATACAGACCAGAACGGCATCCTGAAGAATACAGACATGCAAAGGTTTACCGGTTCTGTTAGCCTTGACCCCAGCTTCCTTAACAATAGCCTGAAGATCAGCGTAAATTTGAAGGGCATGCATACCAATAATAATTTCGGAGATTCCGGAGCAATTGGCTCTGCAATAAATATGGACCCCACTCAGCCTGTTAAGGATGGGAATGTAGCTTCAGACGGCTATTATCAGTGGTACAACTACGGAGCTAATCTTGGTACACCTAACCCTGTTGAGCAGATTATGGAGATAGAAAATACATCCAGGGTCAACAGGGCTATCGGAAATCTTCAGGTTAAATACATATTTCCTTTCCTGAAAGAACTGAATGCCAACCTGAATCTGGCTGGCGATTACACTTTCAGTGACGGGGTAAATAACCGCCCGAAAACTTCCCCCGGCGCTCTGACAGACAATTACTGGGGTAAAAAGAATAATTATTCAGGTAAAAACTTCAATAACCTTCTGGATTTCTACCTGAACTACGGAAAAGACCTTGCCAGTATAAACAGTAAAGTGGATTTTACCGCCGGTTATTCATGGCAGCATTTCAAACTAAATAACCGGAGTGCCACCTATTCATATATGAAGGAATACAACGAGGACAATCTTTACCAGTATAATAAATCAGGGAGTGGAACGGAGAGCTATCTGGTTTCATTCTTTGGCCGCTTAAACTATACATACTTTGACAGGTATCTGCTGACCCTTACTCTTCGTGATGACGGATCTTCACGCTTTACAAATAACCACTGGGGACTGTTCCCTTCTGTTGCATTTGCATGGAAGATCAAACAGGAATCTTTCCTGAAAGATGTAAAAGTTATTTCAGATCTTAAGCTTAGACTTGGTTGGGGAGTTACCGGCCAACAGGATATTGGAAGTGATTATCCGGCAATGGCTAAATATAAGCTTTCCTCAATAGGTTCATATTATTATATTAATGGTGAATACCGACCGACACTGCGCCCTGATGCCTATGATCCCAATATAAAATGGGAAGAGACAACAACGTCAAACATCGGATTGGATTTTGGATTCTATGATGGTCGTATCACTGGTTCTGTTGATCTATATAAGAGAGTTACAAGCGACTTGCTTAATAGTGTTACCATCCCTTCAGGCAGCAACTTTTCCAATTCCCTTCTGACAAATGTCGGCAGCCTTGAGAATAAGGGTGTTGAGATTTCTCTTAACCTGATCCCGTTATCGAAACAGGACATGACCCTGAATGTCGGACTCAATGCTACTTATAATAAAAATGTAATCACAGGTCTGCTCCTGAATGAAGATCCTGATTATATAGGTATTCTTTACGGAGATGCTTTTACTGGCCAGAAACAGGTGACAAGAGTAGGTTATGCTGCATATTCATACTTTGTGAACCAACAGATTTATGATGCCAACGGCAACCCGATTGAAGGACTATATGCTGATCTTTCAGGAGAAGGTGGTATTGTTAACGGAGATAATCCTGACAAGTATATCTACCATAATCCGGTTGCAGATTATCTGTTCGGACTATCAGCAAGATTCACATATAAGAACTTCGATTTATCTGCATCATCTCGTGCAAGTATAGGGAACTATGTTTACAACCAGATTGCTGCAAGCGCTTCCTATGATCAGATGTATCAGATAGGATATTATAAGAATTTCCCGAAATACCTGGATGACACAAAATTTGTAAAACGTCAGTTCACCAGTGATTATTTCGTTGAAAATGGTTCATTCTTTAAGCTTGACAACGTAAGTGCCGGTTACAGATTCGACAACATCCTCGAAAGTGATATGAGTGCGCGGATCAGCCTTACTGTTCAGAATGCATTGACAATAACCAAGTATTCGGGTCTTGACCCGGAGGTTCCAGGAGGCATAGATAATAATTTCTATCCCAGACCCCGGATTTTTATGCTTGGGATAAGCTTATCCTATTAATACAAAATGATAAGAAACATGAAGAAAAAGAATTTTATAATAGGAATTATTCTTTCAGTACTGATGATATCATCGTGTGTGAAAGATCTGGATGTTACTCCGATTGACCCAAACACTATACTTTCAGGTAACCTAAATGATGACCCTGAGTACATGGTTCAGGCTCTCGGTAAACTCTATGCAAGTTTCATTATTAGCGGCCAGGGTGCTAATGGTGGTGAGGATATTGCCTCATCAAACGGCGATTTTTTCACTACTACAAGAGCCCTCTGGAACTGCCAGGAAATAACAACAGATGAAGCTATTTGTGGTTGGACTGACGTCGGTATTTCAGATCTGAATACACAGTCATGGAGCCCGAGCAATCCATTCCTCACAGCTTTATACCAGCGTCTGAGCTTAAGTATAACTTATGCAAATGACTTTATTAAGAATACCAACGGAAGCTCAGATCCTGACATCCAGAGGTATAATGCAGAAGCGAGATTTCTGAGAGCATTGGCTTACTACTGGGATATGGATCTGTTTGGCAATCCACCTTTCACTACTGATAAGGACGGCGTTGGTAAATTCTTCCCTAAACAGCTGGATAAGAATATGGCTGTTGGCCGTGCCAAACTGTTTAATTTTATAGTTTCAGAACTGAAGGACATTGAAGACAAACTGGGCGAACCAGGCTTCAGCTATCCTCAGGCTGATAAAGCTGCCTGCTGGATGCTGCTTGCAAGAACTTACCTGAATGCAGAAGTATATACTGGCACTGCCAAGTATGACAGCTGTAAGTATTACGCCAATAAAGTCATTAAATGCGGTGCTTATTCACTTGCTGATGATTACAGGCAGAACTTCAG
>CAZGDJ010000092.1:0-10325 GCA_964524635.1 uncultured Rikenella sp.
ATTAACATAATGGCTAACTAATTCGTTAATGATGAATAAATTTATTACCCTAACTACTCTTCTTTCGTTAACGGCTTCCCTTATATCTGCTCAATTGAACTACGAAAAGTCATTGGAGGCGGGATATTCAATAGGCATGGGTGATTTCAGGAATAATTCACTCAATGTTGCCTTTACTAACGGGTTTAGGATCAACAATTCGTGCTTCACAGGAATTGGGATAGGCTTTGGTTATTCAAATGCCCTTAATGGTTATGATGATCAGGATAATGAGGTAACTGAATTCAGAACAGAGGCCCTGCTTATTCCTATTTTTATACATCTTAAGGTGAGTCTTTCACAGCAAGATGTTTCACCCTTCTTGCTCCTGAATGCCGGGTTTACTATTGATATAAACCAATATCTTAAAGACGCACCAGGCTTCTTTATTATGCCAGCGCTGGGCTGTGATATTAAGCTGAATAAGAAGCAGTCAGTTTTCTTAATTACCGGCTTTAATCTGCAGCACAACTCTTTCTCTTATACACATAACACAGGGTCCTCTTCAACAGATTGGGAAATAACCGAAAAAAGCATATTATTTAAGTCAATAGACCTTCGTGTAGGATTAAAGTTTTAAGTAATGGAAGCAAAGACAATCCGCCCGGTAGCCAGGGGTATACAGAGAAGATTTTTTGAAGCACTTGATATGCTCATCGCAGAGAAGAGGATCTCTGGTCTGCAGCCCTTTTGCAAAGATTATGACCTTCACCGGGCCAAATACTCAAACATCAGAACTGCTATGAAGAACCCAGATAAGCCTGGCACGGGTTACAAGCTAATTGATGTTGACGCACTGGCATATCTTGTGGCAGATTACGGTATTTCAGCGGAATGGCTGCTCATGGGCAAGGGGAGAATGTTTAGGTAAGTAAAATTGCCAGAAAGGTACATTTTGAAATGATCAGATGAAATAATTAATTTATAGTGTAAATTTAACGCCGGCTTTGAATAAAATGAAGGTACCCAATATAATACTTGGTTTTGCGCTTGGAGCGGTCGTGGTTCTTTTGGTTGTCCTTGTTTATTTGCGGAGAAACCAGGGCCTGATTAAAGAGCAACAAATTGTCAGAATAGACACCTTGCGAACAAATGACACAGTTAACGGTTTTACTAAGGATGACTTTTTGTTACATGTTGGTATAACCGAAGAAAAGCTAGCCTCTGTTAATAAACGATTTGATGATTTGTATATACTAGGTTCAATAATTGTCATGTTATTAGTGGTTATCGTCGCGAGCGTTTATTTAAAAACCGAATCTGACGTTAAGAAACATCTCGAGGAAAACTTTGGCAAATATAAGGACCAGGTCCTAGGTTATGTAACCGAGGCGGAACAATCAACTGAAAAGGTAAAGACGGAGATCGACTTAATAGCAAAACTCAGGAAGTCGATGGAAAGAGACATAAAGGATAGAATCCCTGGACCAGATAAAACATCACCTGAAGAAGGGAAAAGAGACTAATTTATTTTCATTAAAGTTAACATATGAAACCGCAGCAATTCATGACAGAAGAAAATCCAAAACTCGAAAAATCATTTTTATCACTTCTTACTAAAAAGATTATGCTGAATAGCGCAACAGTAGAGGATTATAGAAAATTGGATTATTTTCTTTCAACATTTATCGGTAAAGACTTTATTCTCAGTAAACTGAGAGAGTATGATATCTTCAGCTATGAGGAATACATTCTTGAGAGGTCAAAGCCTATAGCACTAAAAAACAGGGCTGTCGATGGAGCCATTCTGGGTTCGATACTTGGCTCAATTTCAGTTCTTGAAAAAATAATCTCAAACGAAATAAGATAAAATCATGCAAGCCTTTGTTACATATGACCTTAATATAGGTCACAAAGAAGTTAAAGATAGAATGAGGGTAAAGGGTTATTACTCTGCATGGGTAACCGAAAGCGTAACTTATTATCTACCCTCTACATGTTTATGGAAACAAGATGCTGAACTAACTACTGCCAAGAAGGACCTGATCGAATCTATTAATGAATTGAATCAGTCAGTGCCTTTCCTTAATAACAACATAAAATTATTGAGGTGTATAGTTCTTTCAGCCACTCCTTGGGATGGAATACCTGGAGTGGCTTAGAGCCTAATTCTAGGTTGATTTAAACACTCGGAGATTATTACTCTGAGAGAGTATTCATTTAAGTTCGTTTTAGTATGCAATTAGAGTATAGCTATTGGACAGGTTCTATAAATCAAATTATTGAGACCCTGATTAGAAGCGTTGGTCAATACACTAGAAATTATTCAAGCGTCAAAATCGGTATAACCAATGATCCTGAAAGAAGATGCGGGGAGCATTCAAGGAGTACTTTAAGGTGGCGAAAGATGATCGTTAAATACAGGACTTCATCAGTCAACTTCATAAACCAAATTGAAGCTTTCCTGATTGATCGACATTGGGATTACATAAAGAATTTAGTTGGTGGTGGTGGGGGGGCCAACGGTGAAGGTCCTTATTATTTATATGTTCTTTTAAAATAGAAAATACCTCAAACCTAAAGCTACGCTGTGATGTTCTTTTCCCGGTGGTATATAATAACCGAAGACCTGTTGCCAGAGTAAGCGTCTATGTTTAATTGAATCCTATTTACTTTTTTTCTTCTTATGTTTATCGAGGGCCTTAATTTCCTTGCTTCTGGCCTTTAGGTGAGATTTAACCACTTTAATTTCTTCTTGTGGAGTTAACTGTTCAGGTAAGACGCCACTAATCTCTTTCATTGTGTTTCTTACCTTGCGGCCAACAGTTTCAGCAGTATTTTCTAGTGCTGCCTGGCCGTAAATATTATCTTGCTTTATTTTAAGCTCTGTCTGGGTTATTCTAAAAAGGTTAGCAGCAAGTTCTTCTTTCCCCATATAATCTAAAAGTGATTTATTCTCTGGAATAGACCTCATCATTTTTAGTTGTCTAATATTTTGATTGTACATGCCGCGATACCCTGCATTTTGAAAAAAACCATAATTCTCGACTCCTGAACGGTGAACTACGCTTGATAGGCTTGATTCTCTTTCTGATACCTCTTCGCGTACGACAAGCCTTTCAACTCTATTTGCCTCCTCTAGATAATTATGTACGGCACCGGCCAATGTGGCGAAATATGCTTGCGCCATTGCGACAGACGGCTTTTTGCCATCAGCGTTCATAACCGTTAAGTAACAGGCAAATCTTGAAAGCTTAAAATCAATCCCGGCACGGCTCTCTTGTGTCACTTGAAGAAAATTGTCCATGATAGGGATATTCAGAGTATTGCATGTAGTCATTGCCTTGTTTATAGCCTTTTGAAATGACCCCATATTCTCGTATCCCAGAAGCTTCATTAAATCAGACGCAAACCAAAATGTGAATCCGTTTTCATGACTTGAATTCTCAAAGTTATCACCTGAAAAGTCCTTCATAAAAAGCTCAAGGTCGCTCATCGTTTTTTCTTTAAATATATTAATTATTCGCTTTTGTTCCCAGATTATCAATGACTTTTCTCACCGTCTTATCCACTATTGACCAATCCCTCTTAATATACCCATCGGTAATTTTAAGGGCCTGATCCACGTGATTAAGGGCGAGGTCAATATCGTCCCGTGATACTCCGCAGTCATTACGTGCTATGGTCGCAAAAGAAAACCTTGCATGATAGGAGGTTATCTTGTCTATCTTGCAAGCAGTTGCGATGAATTTAAGCCCCTTATTTATAGCTGTTTCAAAAGTGTCGTGATCAGAATACAGTCGCGCAAAACAAAAAACGAATTCTCCCTGTGGATCCTTATATTTCTCGAAGAAGGGGATGGCTTCCGGCTGGACTTTGATAGAAATATATGCTCGATCCTGACGTCGATCCTTAGTCTTTTGTCGCTCATAAGAAAACCGGCCATCAATATAACACTCCATTTTAGCATGATATAGATCTGTCAGATTTGTGCCGGCAAGGTAAAGAGATAGCAAAAATACGTCATGTGCCAGAATTGCTCTCTTTTGAGTCAGTTTCTCGTCTTTCAGAGCCAAAATAGATCGAATTTGGTCAATTGTTAGTACTCTTTTGATCGGTTGCCTCGTTTTACCGATTTTGTATTTCCTGAATGGGTAGTGTTTTATCCTCAGCTCATCGCGATCTTCATCATTGAATTCATCCCTTGCAGCGTTGAAAAGGATCCTGATTGCAGTCATGTAGTCATGGATACCTGTATCAGAGAGCCCGGGCCTTATAGTCTCGACGACGTTTCCAAACTGGTTCTTACGTTTCAGCTTACGTTCCTGGCGAAGGTATAGTTCAAATTCATTCAAGAATTTGACATTTATCTCCGTGATAGGCACCTTTTTCCGGCCATTACAAAAATCTATTATTGCGTTTAAGGGAGTCATCAGGGTACCTGCAGTCTTCTTTTTGCCAGCAGCAACCAACCGATCACAATGCTTGCGCGAGAAATCAATGAAATCTATTGAGCCATCTGTTCCCGGGCTCGCCTCCTTCTTCAGATATTCAGCCAAGTCCCTGGCGCTATATAGTTCAATATTATACCCAAGTTTCTGAACCTTAATCTTTTCATACTCCTCTATTCGGGTATTCAACTGATTAATAATAAATGTGTCCTTAAGTTCAAATTTCTTCTTTACTTTTCCATCAATGAGCTTATAGGCTTTGTTGTTAATTTGTTTAATTGTGACATAATATTCAGTGCCTATGTATGCGCTCTGTTTTTTCCAATAAACCCTAATTGAAACGGGGTATTTCCCGTCATCTCTTTTCTGATGTTCAAAAATACAGATCTTAAAAGTTGCCATTATAGTCCAAATAAAGGAGCGAAACAGATCCTTCGTAAAGATTTCGTAAAGAATCTCGTATCAAATGTAAACAAATTTGTTATTTTATGAAATTGCGGAGTTACTTAGAATTAATCTGAATGTTTCCTCTCAACCTCGTAGATTGCTGATTTATAGAAAAAATGAAGGCCGACTGTACATCGGCCTTCCTGTGATCCCGAAGGGATTCAAACCCCCAACCTTCTGATCCGTAGTCAGGAGCCTTAAACCATGTATATAAGTGAATTTGAGACGATTATACGAATCGCGTTTTTTCTTCGTGCAATTATCGTAAAAACGAAGTCTATTTTTCAAAGAGGATCCCGGGAAATTACCCGGGGCCCTCACATGAACGCAACAAGAAACAAAAGTAGCTATAAAATGAAACTAACCCCTAATTACTAAGTGGATTTTATTTAACGACAGTCAGCTCTTTGACAATATCCTCCCCACATTCATTATTAATGTAAAGCTTCCCTCGCCATCGCCCGTATTTAATCCCTAAAAATTTCTTCTCTCTCTCTATATAGGCTATTTCGGTCGAAGTATTGGTGTATTCTCTTTTGGTTACAGCCAGATGTAGGCCGTTATCAATAGTAACTAACCCTTCAAAGGTAAAACAGCCCTCAACGTCCTTAAATGGATACTCCCTGATCTGATTATTCTCAATAACCTGCAGGAGGCTATCGTTAATTGCCAGCAGTTGAGTTCTGCCTGTTGTATCAATCTCATGATGTACGGACTCAACAATTCTCTCAACCTGTTTTGGTTTTACCTTCAACGCTTTCAGAAGACTATCCTGCTTCTGGGTGAGGCTCTTTACCATTTCCTCTTTCTTGACATAAAGTCGCTTGTACTGATTAGTTTCTTCCAGAAGCTGTTTCTGGTTAAACTCAAAGCGAATGTTCTCAGCTTTCGCAGTAACGTATTTCTGCCTGTTGTTTGTACCCCATGCTGCCAGACAAAGGATGATTAGCGCCACGGCGCCCCATGTGATAAGTTTTGTTTTCATATATTAAAGTTTGTGTTTTCTGTTTCCAAATCTCTCTATTCCATGATCCATGAGCCAATCGTACACAAAGAATCCCGGGCAAGGCTTAATATCGAACTGATTATGACCGACAATGGTAATGTTAGGATGATGCAGGATAGTGCGCTTGCAATAACAAAATAGCCCCTCATCCTGATCCTGGGTAAAATAGTCATCAAATGTTCCAAGTGGCCCCTTGCCTCCAACAAGAACTAGATGGCGAGCAACTGAATTGATACCGGCAACACCCCAGGTCATCTCATCAGAGGTAATTATGTCATCGTTATTATAAGGTGTCAGGTTCTCAGTTTTACCATCACGATGAAGAATATCAGAATAACCCAACCTGTCCCATCCCCTCCCGATAAGCTGTCTAATAGGAATACCGTTAATGAGATGCTTTGGCAATACCCTTCTGGAGTTATACACCTTACCAAGATACTTGACCTTGCCATTATCGAGATCCCTGGGCCCTTTATGCCACTCTTCGAGCATACCGGGAGTCACCTCCATCTTTGCGGGAGTGTCAGCGCAATGAATCACTAAGTATGTAAGCTTGCCCATATTCTTTAGGATGCTTTATTTGTTTCCATAAACCCCTCAAGGACAATAAGTCTTTCCTCGTGGTCATTCACAATGGCATTGACGTCCGCTAACCGTCCCTTCAACTCATTGATATCTGTGAAATATTTCTTATTGTCTTCCATTATTGTCTGTGCAAGACTTGTAAGAAGCTCAGCACGAAGGTTGTTAAACTGCTCCGTCATCCAAGCCTTGTCCGGCTTGCTGTGCTTGCGCCTGAATAGAGAGAGTAATTTCATTGATTGATTTTTTTGACTGTTATCACTGGATTGTATTGCTGAAAAATTTCTAAGGCGTTAATTGAGTCTCGGTAATGCTTATACCTAAGAGAGTCTTGTCCTCTATTTTGTTTTTTTTTTCTTCTTCGCCCCATAGTTTTTTGAAAATCTGATAGAGTTCTTCTGGGCTGTTATCCTTTGTTGCCTGATCTAATACAACATCTTTCAGGGTAGTAATGGCTTCCTCCTGCTTGGTAATTGATTCATTTGTTGATCCCTGGACGACTATTATCTCCTTGATCTGTTTTCCTTGCACGACAAAACCCGAGTCAACAGTCGTCCTGATAGCCTTCAGCTCCTTAACCACGACATCATTGACCAGAGTGTTGGTGTTCTTCGTCTGCGATACAAACAGGAAAGCGCCACCACCAAAAACAGCTATGCTTATCATGGTGGCTATGATCTTCCAGGTACCCGATACGCCCTCAGCTACTTTAGCAATCTCATGGTCGGTGTCAATCTTTCTTTTCATCAATATAGCGCTGCTTAATTTGTTTTTGCTTTATTTTGAAAATCTCATAAATGAGAGCCGCAAGAGCAAGCCCAATAAGGAAACTTATTGTAAGACCACCGGCCCCAAGAACCCATTCAGGCAGGAACTTTGTCACGTCTATTTTTATGTCACCGGTAAGAAACAGAATCATTACCGCGATATCAAAAAGAACAGTAACGACAAACTCATTCCAGTTATCCTTCCACCAGAAAGACCACGTCGGAACCAGGTCCTTGTTACTTCTGTTGTTAAACTTGGTAAGAAAACAGATTACTATCCCCAGAAGGTTCATGAAGATAGCGAGCACGATTAAAACAATTGGATTCATGATATTCATTATTAATTGATTATTGATATTATTACACTTGATATTCCAATCCCAAACCACACGCCCACGAAATCGAAAAGAATATCTCTCTTCTCAAAATTGCCGCCAAGATATCTTTGCAAATATTCATAGGCTATACCACCAGCAAGTGCGACTATTCCAGAAATTGCCAGGATCCAGTAGCTTCTCCAAAAAAATAATTGAAGAATTGTAATTGCAACTGTTAATGCAATCGAGTAGAATAGATGTTTTTTGTCACCAGCATTCATGATTTATTTGTTTGTGATTATAACCTTCCACTCTTTTCCGGTATATATCTGCAAAACACCGTCAGTTGAGTTCCATACAAGTACAACACTAGTTGGAGCCATTGCCGAAATCTGTGCAGACGTATAAGACGGAATTGGAAGTCCTTTAAGTGATACTAATGCATTGCTCAATAACTTAGTTGTTGGCTTATTCAGCAAATCATCATATCTGCCAGTAGTCGCTACTGTCGCAAATGATGGCACTCCGGTAATCTCGGACCATGCAGGCATATAAGATAATGGCTTGTATAGACTCGCATGAGTATGAGATGAAAGGGCGGCATTTGTAATACCATACCCGGAAAGGGTTGTTGGTTTGCCGGTAATTGCTGACCAGGGCAATGATGTAATGTTGCCACTGCCTGTTGGAGCCGTTGTCAACACAGAATTATCGGCAAATTGAATACCCTGATTGAATTTAACTACTGTACCAAATGTCTTATCGCTACTCTGACAATTAGCTGACAGAGCGATTAACAGTACTGCAAATAAAAAAGTTATTCTTTTCATGTTATATAATTATTAGGTTCCCATCATCATCAATAAAAACATTAGTACCATCTGTAACTAAAACACTATCTGAAGATGGTGATTCATCAACTGTTACCGTCACTGTCCATTGCTGTTCTGTAAGATCTTCTGCTGTGACAGTATAAACCCCTGGACTCGTAAAATTTTGAGCTGTCCCACTTGTGGGAGAAACAGTCGCTCCTGCCGATACGGTTATCGTGGGTGATAGACTTGTTACGCTTGTACCATACACAACCTCAATACTAACCGTATGATTAGTTGCATTTATTGTTGCTGCACCTGTCTGAGCTGCTAATGTGAATGTAAGAATATCATTCTCGCTACTCTCTCCCGCCGGAGAACTACCGTACTCATAAGCGCCTATATCTTGTATAGTATTAAACGGTACAGTATAATCAAGATAATCAGTAGTAAGACCATTGCTTAATCCAGCATCTTTGGCCGGAGACCCGCTTTGTAAAGTAAAATCATCACTTCCCTCATTAGTGTAAAGTGGAGAGCTATTTATATTTCCTGAATTGACATAGTTTGTAGGGGTATTCTGCAGCTGCACTCCGTTACTGTTGGCATTGTTATAAAGAATATTGTTCCTTATGTAAACATTAGTAGCAGCATTCTGCCTAAGTCCACACCAGTACCAAGTAGCCCCAGTGAAGATGTTATTCTCAAAAGTAAAGTCTGTCCACGTACCGAAAAGACTTAATCCCCAAATAGGCGCACCATGAAAAACATTATTGTAAAAGAACATATCATCAAAATAGATCGTAGCCTCTGCTGTACCACCGGATATCTGATATGCGCCTGAAGGTGCATCTCTGAAAATATTATATGAAATCCTGTAATCCTGAACAGTGTTTCCAGTTCTCGGAGTAAATGTTATTCCATTGGCATTATTTCGAAACATGTTCTTCTCAATAATAACATCCGAAGTATTAAATTCAAGAATACATCCGGTATATCCTGCCGTGGCAGTTGCCGGACCAATAGTATTATTATGTATCCAAGCCCCGTAATCATAGGTATCTTTTGAAATGAAGTTGATATCTATTGCACCGATTATAGTATTATCATAGATCTCAACTCCGTAGAAAAAGAAACCCTCGATAGCAAAGAGCCATGCGTTATTTGCAGTTGTAAGGGTATTGTTATAAATCTTTGCCCCCTTAATAAATGCAGGATATTGAGTCTTAATACAATAGCCTGGATTACCGGACCCTCTTGTTGCATTATTAATCACATTGTCATGAATCAACATTCCCTGCTGACCACCTATACATAAAGCACCATGCCCATAGCTATCATATACTGAGCAAGATGTCATTGTATTGTTATAGAATTCTGAACCGGTAACATAGGCAGTGGGATAGGTAGGATTAGCGTAAGGGTCTGCCCCAATATCACCAGTACCATCGCCTGACCATATAATTGCCTGATACTTCCAATTAACAAAAGTGCAATGATGTATCTTTACATTATTCCTTTTTAGGATATAAAAACACTGAGCTACAGTGTAATTATTCCCATCAAATTTCAGATAACTTATTGTCTGACCGGTACTATTTAATGTTGCTGACGTGGCATTAATAAGATACTGCCCCTCAGTTCCAAAGGATGAACTCGTAATTATGGAAGTTTCGCCATCACCTTCAAGATTAACGCCTGCAGGAAGGACAATCTGAGAGTTCTCAGTGTAAGTTCCGGCATTTACATGAATAGTGTGTCCTGACGTTACAGTGTTACAGGCTTTATAGAGTGTTTTCCAAGGATTACCTATTGAACCATCCCCACTTGTATCATTGCCGGAAGGGTCAATATAGTAGGTTGTCGCCTGTAAGTTGAAACTTATCAGGAGTAGTGTTAAGAGATAAATTAGTTTTTTCATATTCTTTTTATTAATAACCAATGAAAGGATGTGCCCTGCCTGA
>CAZGDJ010000093.1:0-10266 GCA_964524635.1 uncultured Rikenella sp.
CTGTTCTACCTGCAGCAAAATCAACCCTTAATGTATTTGACAGAAGACCCTGAAAGAGAGAATCTGTAGTCTCTGAATTGTTTATCATCACAGTATCATAAAAACCGGATCTGGGAGAATTGTCCAGATATCGTCTTTTATTCCATTCATAGATCCCGACATGTGAAAAGGTAACAGGCCTTGCTTTTGCCTGGGTGTCTTCTGTTGTGTCAGCTTTTGAACCGGGAGAAAAACGCTGAATAATCATCAGGTGCCTGTTTTTTAAAGTACTCTTTGCTTCGTTAGCATCATAAAGTTTCGTCCGGATGCTTTCAGGATCCCTGTTCCCTGCATAGAGTGAATCGGCAATACCTCCATTCTCGTTTGTATAGAGATTATTTATTCCGGCTGTAAAGTATGCTGTATATCTGTCCCCGTTATATGAAGAGTGCAGTAAGAAAGTCTTGTTTATAGCGGTTTGATTATCATATTGTCCGATGTCGTAATCAATATCATAGATAAGACCAAAATTCAGCTTTCGGTTTACATTCTGAGAATGTCTGATCCTGAAAGTCTGTTCCGAAGTGCTGCGTGCGCCTCCGTAGCTCCAGACCAGCTCGGTAAACGGAACCTGAGTATTAAGGAATACCGGATTTGCAGGTGTATGCATGAAGGGAAAATAATACGCCACAGGAAACCTGTCAGGTTGCCATTCCCTGTGAAAAAAGTTTATCTGATATAAAGGCTGGCCATAATTGCCCATATAAGCGTTAAAGTCCGAATATTTATCTGTTAACCTGTACCTCTGAAAAAGGTTGAATGCAGTATCAACTGGAACAGATATCTCGGTAGTATAGTCAGGTGACAGGGTCCATTGCCTGGTTATCCTTTGCAGTGTTGTATCTGCATCTGAAGCATTTACAGCAACAGACAACAGCAGAAGGGCAATATGTGCGATAATAAGACGCATCTTATGCAAATTTACTTAAAAAGTGACACGCAAAATGCATGCCTTTAAATAACAGAAGAAAAAGGGGCTGCCCGCAAAATGCGGACAACCCCTTCGAACAACAACCATATAATAGTAAAAATCAATCTACATTATCATTCAGGTATGCATTATTGTCCCTGATAACAGGCTGGTTATCTTCATCAAGACTAAGGGTGAACTTTGACACCTTGCTGCCAGCGGCTTTGTTGGCTGAATGCAACGCAATCTTTTTTCTGACATATGCCGGCACCTCTTCAAAATCCTCAATGTTATCATTCATGGACTGAGTGGAGAGGCCTTCGTTTTTCATAACATTCTGCAGGTGTTTCAGCTTTCGCAGGGTTCCTTCATTCTTGTCAGCCGGAGGAGGAGTTGCCCTGGCAGGCCCGGGAGAAATGCTTATATCTCCATCAAGTTCAAAATCAATGGTTCCCTGATCTGCTTCGTCCAGTACCGGCGATGATTTTGTCTGACTGCTCCTTGATGACGAACGAACTACATATTGATCGTCTCCTGTGACCGTATTCTCAGGAAGAGAGTTTTGCGGTACTGACGTCAGACTTACAACTTCCTTTCGCTTCTCAGGTTTGTAACTATCAAGATCCGTGCTGGCTTCAAAGCCCGTTGCAACTACAGTGACACTGATAGCGTCACCAAGAGTTTCGTCGCTTGACAGACCCCTGATGATAAGAGCATCATCGGAGACAGCTTCATAAACAAAATCAGTAAGTTCGCCCAGCTCATCCATTGTTATCTCATTCTCGCCAACTCCTGACTTTATATTCAGCAGTATACTGCGTGCGCCCGTAATGTCACTGGCACTAAGCAAAGGCGATGTCAGAGCAGCTTCAATAGATCTGGTAGCCCTGTCATCACCGGATGCCTGCCCGATACCCATCAACGCAACACCTGAGTCCTTCATGACTGTTTCTACGTCAGCAAAGTCAACATTGATATACCCTGTGCATGTAATAATCTCAGCAATACCTTTCACTGCATTGGCAAGAACATCGTCAGCCCTGGCAAAAGCGGCAGAAACACCTTCATCACCATAGATCTCACGCAACCTTTCATTATTGATTACAATGAGTGAATCAACCTTATCTCTGAGGTCGTTTATACCATTAATAGCCAGCTTAATACGCTGGCTCAGCTCTGACCTGAAAGGTATAGTGACAACAGCTATTGTAAGATACCCGGCATCTTTGCAAGCCTT
This sequence comes from uncultured Rikenella sp., assembly GCA_964524635.1. Lineage (GTDB taxonomy): Bacteria > Bacteroidota > Bacteroidia > Bacteroidales > VadinHA17 > SR-FBR-E99. Next base: position 2,187 of record CAZGDJ010000093.1, read on the forward strand.
GGCTATTACCGGAGTAGCACCGGTGCCCGTACCTCCACCCATTCCTGAAGTTATGAAAACCATTTTGGTGTTGCCTGAAAGAGCATCCATAACATCATCCAGGTTTTCAAGGGCAGCAGCACGTCCTGCTTCAGGGTGACTACCGGCACCAAGGCCTTCAGTAGTCGTCTCACCTATCTGAACTTTGACCGGGACAGGACTCTTAATAAGTGCCTGCTGATCTGTGTTACAGACAATGAAGTTGACATCCCTGATGCCCTTGCGGTACATATGATTGACAGCATTATTTCCACCGCCGCCAATGCCTATTACCTTGATTATTGATGATCTGTCTACAGGCAGATCAAAGTTCATCAGTTCTTCTGACATGACTATTACTTTTTATTATTTACCGCTGTTATCATCAAGCTTTTCATCCGTAGCCTCTATGAGCTTATCCCATAAGCCTCTCAGCCTGTTACCAATGTTTCTTGCAACAGGTGAACCCTCCTGAGTTTCAGTTTCGACAAAAGGATCATTTACAACTTCCTCCTTAACCTCAACCTTTGCCTCAGTCTCCTTTTCGGTTTTGTAGACCGGCCCCTGCTGATGCTGTCTCTCCTCTTTCTTCTCTCCGAAACGAAGATGAGTCTTATTCTCTTCAAGGAACTCAAGGCCTTTGAGAATAAGCCCTACACTTGTCGCATATAATGGCTGATTAATTTCTTCTCTGGCTTTTCCGGTAAGATGCACATTTGGCAGACCAATACGGACATCCATTGCTGTCTTGTATTTGACAAGCTGGGGAAGGTTTTTAAGCATAGCCCCGCCACCTGTAATCACCACTCCTGCCGTAAGTTTCTCAGCAAAGCCAGAGTTCTGTATCTCAAAGTTCACAGCATCAAGTATCTCCTCCATCCTGCTCTGGATAATATAGGCAAGGTTCTTGAATGATATCTCCTTGGGTTCACGCCCTGCGATGCCCGGTATTGATACCACCTTATTCTCCGGCGCAATGTCCCCAATGGCATAACCAAACTTTATCTTCAGATCCTCTGCATGCTTCTGCAGAATGGAACATCCCTCCCTGATATCAGCTGTGACCATGTTGCCACCGAAAGGTATTACAGCCGTATGTCTTATTACATTATCATAATAAATGGCAACATCAGTTGTTCCACCTCCGATATCTACCAGGACAACACCAGCTTCTTTTTCCTCGTCAGTCAGCACTGCCTCTGATGAGGCAAGCGGTTCAAGAACAAGGCTCACCAGATTCATATCGGCTTTATTAATACATCTTTCAATGTTTTTAGCAGAAGAAATCTGTCCTATCACTATGTGAAAGTTAGCTTCCAGGCGCCTTCCGCACATACCCACAGGATTATTAATACCTGATTCATTATCAACAATGTAAGTCTGAGGAATGACGTGGATAATCTCCTCCCCAACCTCTATTGGCAGCTTGTACATGTCAGCCGTCAGCCGGCGTATGTCATCACTGCCTATTTCACGATCATAGGAATCACGGGTGATATAGCCACGTGCCATCTTGCTTTTAATATGCCGTCCGGCAATGCCGACAAACACATCGGTAAGGACCATCCCGGTTCTTTCCTCAAGATCATCAACTGTAGTCCTGATGGCATTTACTGTCTCCTCAATATTAAGTATCACACCACGTTTTACACCTGTCGATGGTGTGTTGCAAAGGCCAAGGATTTCGATTCCCCCATGGCCGTCACGGCGTCCGACAATGGCAACAATCTTCGTTGTGCCAATGTCAATAGCTGCTACTAATTGGTCTTTAATGTTCATAATTTAGTTATATGGTTGTTCAACTTTATCTTCTCTGACATACTACCTGTCCTTTATATTCAATATTCACCGTCTTATATTTATCCCATCCTGCATGAGGCATTGCTTCGCGGTAAAAGACAAACAAATTGTTAAGCTTCTCTTTGTAGTTCTCTGTTTTACCTAGGTGTATCACATGATTTCCAATGCGCGGCACCATATCAATCTCACCTCTTCTTGACATATACAGGTGATCAATCATGGCATTCCAGAAAGTGTCATTCCGGATATAACTTATTAACTCATATGCCTCAGCCAGGTTCCTGGTCTTTTCAGAGTCAAAGATGTTTGAGCCTGTCATCTGCCCCGGAATGAAGACCATATCTGCTTCTAAAATATGAAGACGGGGAGTGTAAATATTATGGCGGCGCATCATAACTCCCTCATTGTCAATAAAGAAATCGCCGCCATAGCTGGCTATGACTCTTAAAACTGGCTCCCTCTGGTCAGCATAGACATGCATAATATTATCAGCAGTGAAATAGACTTCTGCAACACGCAATTCTTTGAGCGTCTTGATCTTCTCCTCAATATCCGGAAGAGAAATATTATTTACTGGAATTCCCTTAACCCGTATTCCCGTTGATCTTATCAGACTCATTATGTCTGCTTCAGTAACTAACCGATGCTGAGATGAATCAATAATGGTGATCTCTATCCCTCTGCATTCTGCCTTGCTCATCTTCATGTTAATGAACTGGGGCAGAAAGAAAACATATACTGCTGTCAAAGTGGTCATTATCTTCATCAACAGGCTCATCTGGTTCTCGTTTTTAGCAACTGTTCAATCGGTTCAATAAACAAGTCGATGTCACCTGCCCCGATGGTAAGAAGTATTCCTTCAGTCACGCTTTCAACTGCTGTCAGCATCATATCTTTTGATATGACCTTTGCCTTTCTTTCTTTCATCAGCGCAGCAATCATTTCTGATGATACACCCTCTATTGGTCGCTCCCTTGCCGGGTAAAGGGTAAGCAGGAATACCTCATCAAGCAGGTCAAGCGCTTCAGCAAATCCATTAGCAAAATCACGTGTCCGCGAATAAAGATGCGGCTGGAAAATACCTGTCACTTTACGTCCGGGATAGAAATCTCTCACTGCGCTGATAAGTGCCCTGATCTCTTCCGGATGATGCGCATAATCATCAATATAGGTCAGATGCTGACTGCTGAACCTGACATCAAACCTCCGTTGTACCCCTTTGTAGGTAAAAAGTCCGTTACTTATCTCGGCAGGAGTCGCTCCCGCTATACAGGAGGAGGCAGCAGCAGCAGTAGCATTAAGAATATTGACCATTCCCGGCATCAATAATCTTATATCCCTTATGGTCCCGTGCGGAGTGACGATATCAAAAATATTACATTCGTCGCCTTTGCGAATCCTGACAGCCCTGAATGATGCGCTATCACCTGTACCATAGGTGAATACTTCTATGCCTTCAGGAAAATGTATTGAAGAGACTATCGTTTCATTGACTATAAGCGCTCCGCCTTTACGTACCTTATGGCAGAATTGGCTATAGGCTTCTATCATTGCGCCCGGGGTGCCATATATATCAAGATGATCCGGGTCCATGGCTGTTATTACAGCAATCTGCGGACTCAGGCGAAGGAATGAGCGGTCAAATTCATCAGCTTCCATAACACTTATCTTCCCCTGTCCGCCGAGAAAATTGGTGTTGTAGTTTTTTGAGATGCCTCCAAGAAAGGCCGAGCACCCCACTGATGATCCGGTAAGCAGGTGGGCAGTCATGGTACTTACCGTTGTCTTGCCATGAGTACCTGCAACAGCAATAGCGTCAGTCTCACCTGAAATAAAACCAAGAACCTCTGATCGTTTATAAATTGTATAGCCTTTTTCTGTAAAGAAATTCAGAATCCTTGAGTCGTGAGGTATGGCAGGCGTCAATATCACTATTACGCGGTCACGTTCAATAGGCTCATCAAAGAGAACCGGAAGTTCAGATGGGTCATCATTGTAGATTATTCTGCAACCTTCTGATTCAAGCCCGGAGGTTATATGACTATTGGTGCGGTCATAGCCTGCTATTGTAAATCCACCTGACAGAAAACAGCGTGCCAGGGCACTCATGCCAATCCCTCCAATGCCAAGGAAAAATATACCTTCTATGTTATTGAACTCCTTCACTTTACAATAAGCTTCAACACTTCATATGCAATAATATCATCTGCGTTACGCTCCGCCATTCTCTTCACATTTTGTGAGAGTACGGAGCACTTGTTTTTATCATTTACCAGTTTAAGAGCCGCATTAATAAGCTTTTCAGATGCATCCCTGTCGGCTATAAGTATGGCAGCCTCTCTGTTTACCAATGCCATTGCATTATGTGTCTGATGGTCTTCAGCTACATTTGGTGACGGAACGAGTATTGCGGGTTTGCCCACCAGCTGCAGTTCGGATATTGTTCCGGCGCCGGCACGCGATATTATAATGTCGGCAGCGGCATAAGCCAGATCCATACGATTGATGAACCCCAGCACTCTGACACTGTCTGCTGCGGCAACTTCCACAGTCTCGCGCATCCGGTCATAATAGTGACTGCCCGTCTGCCATATCATTTGAACTCCTGACTCCTCAATACGGCTTATGCCGCTGCCGATGCTGTTATTTATCGTGCCGGCGCCGAGCGATCCGCCCAATACAAGAATTACAGGCTTGTCTCTGTCAAGATTAAAGAAAGTGAATGCTTCCATACGCAAGGTGTCAAGATTCTCAAACGTATGCCTGACAGGGTTACCCGTCTTTATTATCTTCTCTTTGGGAAAGTATTTCTCCATCCCATCATATGCCACACATATCTTATCTGCCCTGGAAGCGAGCATTTTATTTGTGACACCTGCATAACTGTTCTGCTCCTGTATCAGTGTCGGTATTTTCATTCTTTGCGCCTGTTTCAGCACCGGGCCCGATGCATAGCCTCCGACCCCGACAACCACATCGGGTTTGTAATTGCGCAATATTCCGGCGGCTTTCAGCATACTTTTAAAAAGCCTGAATGCCACAGAAATATTCTTATGGCTGAAGCTCCGTATAAAACCTGCAACTGGCAGCCCAACAATTTTATAACCGGCCTCAGGTACTTTTTGCATCTCCATCCGGCCTTCGGCACCGACAAAGAGAATATCCAAAGAAGAATCAATACGTTTTAATGCATTGGCGATCGATATTGCCGGGAAGAGATGTCCTCCGGTCCCGCCCCCGCTGATAATTATCCTGCTATTTCTGTGCCCTGAGCTCATGCCACTTTTGAGTCTTTCTGTTCAATATCTGATAATTCTTCTTTCTGTTGTCTTGCATTCATAACTCTTGAAACGCTAAGAATCGCTCCCAGTGAAAAGCTGATCATGAATACCGAAGTTCGCCCCCAGCTTATCATCGGCAGGGTTTGCCCTGTGACCGGAAATAGTCCTACAGCAACAAGCATGTTTGTGAAAGCCTGAAATACGATCATAATAGTCAGACCCAGCACCATCAGGGCAGGGAATGCATAATCGCATTTTCGCGCAATCTGTATTCCCCGAAATAAAAGTGCCAGATAGCATAGTATTATTATCGTGCCACCAAAGAGGCCATATTCTTCAACAATTATGGCATATATAAAGTCAGAGTTTGACTGAGGAAGGATGTTGCGCTGGGTGCTGCCGCCCGGCAGCTTCCCGAAGAGCTTGCCGGTAGATATTGCAATTTTAGCCTGATTGGCCTGATAGTCAGCATCTGCCGAGCTTTCACCACTGACATAGGCCTCAATGCGATTCATCCATACTTTGACCCTGTTATCATCCTTTTTAAACACCAGCAACAGGGATGCAAAGAGTATAATGGTGGCCAGCCCGATCCCTGCAAATGCAAAAAGGAACCGAACCGGTACTCTTCCGACATACAGGATTATCATGCTAATGCCAAAGATCATCACTGCAGTTGACAGGTTCTCTGACATTATCAGCAGGCATACTACTGCAATTGGAAGAACCAGTTGCATTGCGACGATCCTGAAATTGTCAAGTTTCCCCTGATAAATAGTAAGCCCCCTGGCAAGGTATATTACCAGTGCAACTTTGGCAAGGTCAGAAGTCTGAATCCTTATTCCGATACCCGGTATTACCAGCCACCTGCTGGCCTCATTTATACTTACTCCTGCAACGAGTGTAATTCCCAGAAGTATTATTGACACTACCAGCCCGAGTGTCGCGTACTTCATATAATTTTTATACGGAATCCAAAGGGTGACCACAATTATTACAAGCCCCACCATAAGCATAAGAAACTGCGTTTTCAGGAAATAAAAAGTATTGCCATGATGCGATGCGTATGCCACACCTACTGAAGAGCTATAAACTGAGAGCAGTGAAACGAACATAAAGAGGACTATCAGTCCCCACAGGTATCTGTCACCTTTAAAAAATCGTTTCAGCGTTACTCCTGCCATAATCTATAAGTTTCTTACTGCCTGTTTAAATTGTTTTCCGCGGTCTTCATAATTACTGAAAAGGTCGAAACTGGCACATGCCGGAGAAAGCAGAACAGTATCACCCTTATGAGCAAGATAATACGCAGTGCGAACAGCCTCTTCCATCGCCGTGGTCTCCACAATTGTCGGTACAATGTCCTTGAATGCTTCCATGATCTTGTGATTATCTTTTCCAAGACATACTATTGCCTTAACCTTCTGTTTTACAACAGTATCCAGCTCAGAGTAATCATTGCCTTTATCTATTCCCCCCGCAATCCAGACAACGTCAGTCTTCATGCATTCGAGGGCATACCATACTGAATTAACGTTAGTGGCTTTTGAGTCATTGATAAAGTTTATTCCCGCTACCATTATCACTGATTCAAGGCGGTGCTCTACTCCCTGAAAATCAGTCAGGCTCTCACGGATGATCTCTTTTCGAATATTAAGTACTTTACCTGTTATGGCAGCTGCCATAGAGTTGTAGGTGTTGTGGCGTCCTTTCAGCGCCAGATCATGGATGGTCATAAGGCTGGTTTTTTGAGTTATGTCAAGAATGATGTTTTCGTTTTCAATAAAGGCGGCCATAGCTTCACATTTCTCAAGCGAGAATGGAAGAATCATTGAATCAAGTTTAAGTTTGCTCATCTCCCTGATGCTTACCGGATCATCAGCGCACCAAATGAAATAATCATCTGCTTTCTGATTACGCGTGACTCTGAATTTCGAGTCGACATAATTCTGCATCTCGTGCCCGTACCTGTCAAGATGATCAGGGGTAACATTCAGAAGTATGGCTATTTCAGCTTTGAAGTCAAACATGCCATCAAGCTGGAAACTGCTAAGCTCAATGACATAGTAGTCATAACCACCTTCTGCCACTGCCATGGCAAAACTGTTGCCCACATTGCCGGTTATGGCTACATTCAGCCCTGCCTTTTTCATCATATGATAGATGAGGTTTGTTGTTGTTGTCTTTCCGTTACTGCCGGTAATGCAAATTTTCATTGCAGACGTGTAACGGCCGGCAAACTCAATCTCTGAAATGACAGGAATATTCTTCTCCTTAATAGCCAGTACTACAGGATTATCTTCAAGTATCCCCGGACTCTTTATTACTTCATCGGCATTAAGAATCAGATCCATGGTATGTTTGTTCTCCTCAAAAGGAATACCCTTGTCAATCAGCATCTTACGGTACTTGTCCTTTATCACTCCACTGTCAGAGACAAATACCCCGAGGCCATGTTTTGATGCAAGCACTGCCGATCCTGCCCCACTTTCACCTGCACCCAGTATGACTATTCTCTTCTTCATCCTTTATCTCACCTTTAATGTTACCACGCTTATTACTGCAAGAATCAGTGCTACTATCCAGAACCGCGTCACAATCTTAGGCTCGGCAAATCCCTTCTTCTGGTAGTGATGGTGCAATGGCGCCATCAGGAACACCCTTCTTCCCTCTCCGTATTTTCGTTTCGTATGTTTAAACCATGACACCTGAATCATCACAGAAAGGTTTTCAATGATGAAGATTCCGCAGAGTATGGGGATTAGCATCTCTTTGCGAATGACAATCGCAAAAACTGCAATTATTCCACCAAGTGTCAGGCTGCCTGTATCGCCCATGAATACCTGTGCAGGGAATGAGTTATACCATAGGAAGCCTATAGTTGCCCCGATAAAGGCGCTGGCAAAGATCATCAGCTCGCCTATGTGTGGTATATACATAATATTCAGGTAATCAGCATATATAATGTTACCCGAAACATA
>CAZGDJ010000094.1:0-10192 GCA_964524635.1 uncultured Rikenella sp.
AAAGGGCAGTGATATCCATCCTCTTTATCAATGGCTTACCAAAAAATCATTGAACGGAGTGATGGATTCTGAGGTGGGCTGGAATTTCCAGAAGTATCTTATTGATGAAAACGGTAAGCTTGTGGGTCATCTTAAGTCTTCAGTTAAGCCACTTTCTGATGAGGTGGTGATGTGGGTTACAAAGGGACAATTCACTCAGACAAAGTAGTCTTTTACTACATAGAGAGAACCGGCCGGTAATTTCCAGCCGGTTTTTTTTATTCTCCCAATAAAAACTTCCTTGGATTGACAACACTTATCTCCCTGATAATGTCATTTCCCATGGCAGTTTCAAAATCTCTTTTTAAGCTCCTGTAATGACCTCTGACAACGCACATATAATAATCATAACCATATAAAACCCTGCTGCGCATAAGGTCATCATGCTCAAGCCTGTCGCGAATAATCCCATACAATTCAGGATAAACATTTGTGAACGATATGTCAGCATATACGTTTGGATACCTGTGCATATAGTCAATAATACGGCTTGGCCAGGTATTATTTTTCCCCTTAAGATAAAGACGCCATTGCTGAAAGCCGCCAAAATGGCCAATGTTTAGCTTCAGCTTTGGAAACTTATTCAGGGCATCTTCCCAGTTTTTAGGATGGTTGAAGTAACGCGCAAAAGCATCTGCCGAAAGAAAAGTACGTGATTCCGGTTTGAAAGTTGGCTGACCATCAGGACCAATTTTATAACCTTTAATATTTCTTATCCTCTTAAAGTAGGCATGAACAACCCCTCTGCTACAGTGCACTGTAACGGGGATGTTTTTTTCTTCAGCAAAGCGATATAATTCAAGAAGCAAAGGGTGACCCGGCAGGTACCCCAGTGTTGGATATACCTTAAGACCATATGGCATAAATCCGTAACCTCCTGTAAACGCCTTATATACAAGATCCATGACATTTCCTCCTGTTTTCTTATCCATGTATGTAGGGTCTGCAGGGAAGAAGGGCAGGAGGTTGTACCCACTACTTATCAGTTCACTCAGATCTTTTGTCTGGGCCATTATATAATATTCGGAATCTTTTCTCTGCCTGGCGATTGCCCTGTTATGCATATCCATCATCAAAGGCGTAAGAATAGTATCAGCCGGATAATATGACAGAAGCTTGTCAGTGATCTCCCTGGTAGTCTTGTTGAACATCTCAATAAAGTAACCGTTCCTGCTGCCCCAGTCATCATTTGATCTGGGATTCAGAACATGCAATAACCTTGCGATATTCAGAGCAAAAACTTTTGTATAAGGCATCTTCAGATTAAATAATGCCTTTGGCACTGTAGTTTCATTGAAGAGATGGCAATGGCAGTCAATCACTGATGTGTCATTTCTCAGTTGTGGCAGGATATGGGCCGGCACCCTTGTTAAAGGATCTGAGGAAATAGTTGCGGCAAGACGATGAAATTCTGCAGCTTCCATATTTGTAAGTTTCAATTATTATCAGACAACTTATAAAGTTACTCCAAATATGGATTGAAGTCAATAGAAAAACCCGTGACGGGTCGCTTCGGATAAATCTGACTGCGAGTTTATATTTGTGAAAGCTCTTTTATTTCTCCTTGTATTACGCAAATGCAGGTAGCCAACATTAATTCTGTCGAGAAAGTCTCTGACGGCTTTGTCCTTATTTATATCAACAAACCTTTCAAGGTCAATCAGAACAGACTTGCTGTAAATAGCATGTAAAGGTTCAATATGATGATCGAGCTCCGGAACTAATACATCCTGTTCTCCCTTATTGAATTTCTCTATTTGTTCAGATATAATTTTTTCGTCCAGAAAAGGCATATCACCGGCGAAAACAAAAATTGCATCTCTGGTTGAAGTCTTTAGTGCAGCATGTATTCCACCAAGTGGACCGGCTTTCAGATACCTGTCGCCAACTATCATGTAATGAGCGTATTCCCGGAATTCCTCCGGTTTATTGGTAACAATAATTATCTCATCGAATAAGTTGCCGATAGTCGATACCATTCTGGAAATAATGGTTTTTCCGCCTATAACAACGTTGGCCTTAGTTATGCCTCCGAACCGTTGATTAGTGCCACCGGCAAGGATTACACCCGAGATTTTACTTTCCATAAGAGGTTGTCTGAAAAATGACTCTCAGCAACCTCCAGATGCTTTCTTCTTTTTAGCTGCAGGTTTTATAGCTGGTTTCACAGACTTACTGGTTTGATCCGATACTGTCTGTACTGTCATACCTCCGCCACCTAAAGCCTGGCTTGCGCTCTTACGGAAGTCATACATCGCAAACTCCTCACTTGGACTTGTCTGCTCAGGTGGTGTAGCGGCGATAATATTGCTGAACCAGTAATTCAGTCCGCCTTCCAGCACAAAGTTGTTCTCATAACCAAGCTGACGGGTTATCATCCATGCCTGATTAGCATAAACAGCCCCGTTAGAATAAAAGACGTTAGTGTACACATCCTGACTGAGAATATCTGTATACTCTTCAGCCAGCAGGTTGCTGAGCGGGATGTTTATTGCTCCCGGCAGGCTATATGCATCAAATTCCTCAGGTGTTCTGACATCAATAAGCTGCAGTGAGGGATCCTTCTTAACCAGCATGTCAGCAATAACGTCAGGAGAAATGAACTGTACTCCTGCTCCGGCTTCCTGAAGAAGTTCATCAGCTGAAAGTCTGAAGTGCTTTGTCTTGTCTGCCGGCACAGCGGCAATTATTAATCCCAGTGGGATGATAACAGATGCAAGGATTACTATTGGTTTCATAATATTTTGTTTTCCTGTAACAATTTGTTTATCTCATTACCCCCTTCCCATCCTTCCCCCACGGGGGAAGGAGTAAGCTATTCAAAACCTTTCCCCCTGGGGGAAATATGAAAGGGGTGATTTACATAAGAATTACTGTTAATAAGAAATTTAATATTCTTCTCTCGGGAATTTCTTCTCAGCCCATTCAGCCACATAAAACATTCCCAGCGCAATTACTATAAGTATCAGACCGAAGAGACCGTCCTTCAAACCGAGAGAATCACTGACCTTTGGTTCACCCAGGTAGTTTGCAAAGTACATTTTCTCCCATAACGGGTAAGTGAATGCAAAACCGTAAATACCCAGGAAGAGGCCAAGAACGAAAACCATACCGTCGATCTTTCCTATGGCTGCTCCTGTGAAGCTGGTGCCCGGGCAGAAACCACCCATGATAAACCCGGCTCCCATCACCACTCCTCCAACTATTGCAGAGGTGAGGTACGTGGGATTAACATATACAAGATCAAGATCGATCCATCCGAAGAGACTCATAAAGAGCAAGCCTAACATGCAGGTAATGGCTCCTGTGAAGAATACCTTAAGAACAACGCCGTCATAACCGTAAAAGATGCCGGCCAGTTTCCGGCTTGATGAGAATCCGGAGCTTTCAAGTACCCAGCCGAAAGCAATGCCGATGAAGAATGCAAGGAGAAAATTGGTGTTCTCCGAAATCAGTCCGTTTGGTGCTAATGGTCCCATTGTTTTCTCCTTTCTTTTAGATCCAGTTTTTCCTGAAGAAATATGCCAGTGCGAATGCAGTCCCAAAGATTGCCATCATAGTTACGAAGCCTCCGAGTGATAGCACTGCCATACCACTCAGTGCTGATCCGCTTGTGCATCCACGGCCGAGCTGTGAGCCGAAACCGAACAGAGTACCTCCAATGAGGGCAAAGATCAACCTGCGTCTTGAGGTTATTTTCGGAGAATGTTCAACTTTGAGTTTTAGCCTGCCGGCGATAGCTCCTGAGATGAAGCCGCCGACAAGAACTCCCAGCATTTCAAAGACCAGCCATGACTTCATTGGGCTGCCGCTGTGTGATTGGGCGTATTCAGTCATAAAAGGCATGCTGTTTACTGCATCTTTATCAACAACTTCAATAGAAGTTGCCACTACACTTTTTATTGCACCGCTGGCACCCAGGCCTCTTCCGGAAATAAAATTAGCGGCGAGTAAAACGAGCCCGAGCAGAACCCCTCCCAGATAGGGATTGAGATATCTCCGGCTCTTTTCAACATTTGTATTATTGTTCATATCATATATATTTTTTTGTGATCAGTACAACCATCGGCTTACCTGTCCGGCAAAGACAAAGACGAAACGAAAAATGAGGCTGCCGAAAAGAACCAGAACCCCCGGTATCATCGCCGGTATGTGATAGCCACGCAGCTCCATGAGATCGAGCACTGCAGGTAATATTATTCCGAGAAACACAACAAAGATCCAGAAGACCATTGTATACTGTCCCCCAAGAAAAAGGCCTGCTGCTTCTATCTGAACCTGGGTGCTTGCCTGAAACCCCATGAACATATGTATAATAAGGAAAAGCTCTATTCCCAGCACCACAAGATCAAGCTTAGTGAAAAAGAACCGCTCCTTCGGATCCTTCGATGCAAGAACTATTGCTGCCAGACCTGCAGATAATCCTGAAGCCAGGAATAAAGGCCCCAGTACAGATGTATTCCATAACGGACGGGCATTGAAAGCAGACAGCAGTATGCCTGTATATATCCCTGTGATTATAGCGTAAATAAGGATAACCCAGGCAAGAACCTTTTTGTACCTGTTAAAAAATTTCTCAATGACCTTCAGCCATTTGTATTTCCAGTCCCAATTCGGAAAGATATCCCTGATATGCAGGGCAGACCATATCACTGAGGCTGTGGTAATTACCAGTAGTGTCCATGCGCCCCAGTTCATAGGCGACTGAAGCCTTATAGTAGTGTATAGTTGCCAGAAATATGCTTTATGTCTCAGGTCAATAAAAAGTGCAGCAAGACCAATAATGAGGAGGATAGGGGCAATAAAGGGCACTTTTCTTACTGCGGTAGGATATTCCTGTTCCTTCCCCCTTAGATAATAAAGTGAAGCAAAGAACAAAATTCCTGCTGCCATGCCTCCTAAAAACAGGTAGAGTGGTATCGGCCAGTGCCAGATATGCAACTGCGGATCAACCATCAGGTTGTCTCTTCCGCTTATGATAAGTTCTTCAATCATAGTCATGTCAGATTAGGAAATACAACTGTGGTTTTGTCCCGGCCTCAGGTATCAGGGTTTTGCTCTTTCGTTTCTTCAGCACTCTGCTGACATCGCAGTTCGGATCATCAAGATCGCCAAAATACATACATTTTGTAGGACACACAGCTACACAGGCAGGCTTCATACCCTCTTTAACACGATGTATGCAGAAAGTGCATTTATCAACGTAACCCTTCGGGTGAGGGTAACGCGCATCATAAGGACATGATGCAATACATGCTCCGCAGCCTATGCATTTGTTAGGCTTGACAAGCACGATGCCTCCTTCAATAATATGACTTGCTCCCGTTGGACAGCATCTGACACAGGGTGCGTTATCGCAATGATTACATCGTTCTGATCTGATCTCGATCTCAAGTTGAGGATAGGTGCCATCCATCCTCTCTACTACCCAATCGCGGCAATAGCCTATAGGTACACTATTTTCTGTCTGACATGCCACGACACAGTCACTGCAGCCTACACATTTCTTTGTGTCAACAGCCATTGCGTATCTCATGATGCCACCTCCTCTCTCTTAAGATCAGTGACAAAGGTCACGAAATTGCCCCTCATGCCTGTACCTCCCATAATTGGATCTACAAGGACTTTTGTTATCAGGTTTGTGTCGCTGGCGCCCTTTCCGTAGCATCGTCGCAGCTTTTTCTGGTCATGTCCAAAACCATGAACCATGTAAACCGAATCCCACCTGACACGTTCAGTAACTCTTACTTTAATGGGGAACTCTGACCTTTTACCATCCTGATTTTTAAGATGAATATACTGTCCGGTTGTAAGTCCCCATTCTTTTGCGACCCTTGGATTTACCCAGACGGTATTTTCATCCATCAGGTCAGTAAGATTAGGGTTGTTTGATGTGCGACTGAAGGTGTGCATGGGAGCACGTCCATAATTAAGCCTGTAATAGCCAGCCGGCGGCTCCTCATGAGGCGTATATCTGGGCATGGGGTCAAAACCTTCCTGCTCAAGCATCGTGGAATACAATTCTATTTTACCCGTGTTTGTGTAAAACTCCACTTCTTCTCCGTCAGCAAAATAGAGGTCTTCCGCAGAGCGGTCAAAGGTTTTTACTCCAATTCGCTTCATCTCTTCAAGCGAACTGCCTGCCTGTTTCAGCTGCCAGTCAAGCTGATCTTCAATCTTCTCGAACGGGAAATACTCTGAAACGCCTAGTTTCTTTGCCAGTTCTCTTGCCATCCAGAAGGCAGGTTTTGTATTATATTCCGGCTCAGCTGCAGGCATTCTGAGAGCTATCTGTGGTTTTCGGTGAGGACCGGTGCGTAAATCATCATATCTCTCAAGATAAGTGCACTCAGGAAGAACAACATCTGCCCAGCCTGTTATCTCCATCGGCATAGTGTCTATTACAACAAGCAGCTGCAAGGCCTGGATCGCTTTCAGAGTATTCTCCTGGTTTGGCAATGTCTCTATAAGATTGGTCCCGTTGACTATCCATGCCTGGAACTGGCAGTGACGGCTCGGATCCGGAACGGTGGCATCACAGACACCATTGGCAAGTACTGTGTCGGCCAGTTTATAGAGGTCAGGAAATTCGGTTCTCCATGTCCTCTTAGGCGTTGGAAAAGCAGGATGCTGAGGTTCTGGTAATTCAAATGCTTCCGGTTTGTAGAATCCTCCTCTTCGTCCCCATGAACCCAGCAGGGCATTGAGTATAGCAACAGCCCTTAGTCTCTGGGTATCATCACCATACCAGGTAACATGTCTTCCCGGATGAACAATCACCGCAGGAGAAGCATTAGCCATCTCCCGTGCAGTCTCCCTGATAACTGTCGGATTAATTGTTGTGATACCATAAGCCCATTCAGGCGTCATGTTCCTTACATGCTCCCTGAGGTATTCAAATCCATAAGTGTATTGCTCAACATATGGTTTATCATATAATTCTTCAGAAATAATGACATTTATCCATGCAAGGAGAAGCGCAAGGTCTGTGGCAGGTTTAATAGGCAACCAGTATTTTGACTTTCCCGCTGCCGTTGAGAAGCGTGGGTCAACCGTAATAATTGTCGCTCCTTTATCAATAGCATCAGACATCTCCTGAACCTGACCGTTATGCATATTCTCTCCTATATGGCTGCCGATAAGAACAAGGCACTTGGTGTCCCTTATATCCGTGCGTTCAGGACTCTCAACCGTCTCTCCGAATGTAGCCTGAAAGGCAACTTCACGGGGACCACGACATTGTGCATAAGAAGGTGCAGCTATGTGAGGAGAACCAAGAGCTTTAAGCAGAGTTGAAAAGTATTTTCCTCCTGATCCGTGAGTAAAGAGAGCAATACACTCAGGTCCATGCTCAGCTGATATCTTTTTTACCTTTTCAGCTATATAATCAAACGCCTCCTCCCATGTTGCCTCCCTGAAACTTTGCTTTCCACGCTCTTCGGTTCGGATTAGTGGTGTTCTCAACCGATCTTCGTCGTGGTACATTCCTACACCTCCGGTACCACGCGGACAGAAACGACCATTGCAATTGAAATCTTCGGGATTGCCTGTAATCTTCTTTATTAATCCTTTTTCATCCTTGTAAACCCACCCGGCACATTTCCAGAAACATACTTCACAATATGTCGGCGTTCGTCCGGTCAAAGCTGCTAAAGTTGCTTTCTGACCCTCAGTAAGATCTGATGCAAGAAGCTTATACCCGGTGAGGCCGGCAGCAACAGCTCCGGCTCCTATAGCTGAAATCCTGATGAATTGCCTTCGAGTTGTCATATATAACACTGTTATCCTGTAAGTTGCATTTGATTATGGTTCTCCTGAAAATCAATATACGAATGTACTGTTTATATATTAACAGTACCAGATTGATGATTAATATCATTTTGAACGTACGTTCAAAATTATTATATTTGTGCTTTCAATATCTCAAATGGCACGACCAAGAAATAAAAGAAAGATTTCATCACCTCCCATAATGGAAGGGTTTAAGCCTTTTGGCATGCCAATGAAAGATATCCTGTCAGTTACACTTCTGTTTGAAGAGTATGAGGCGATAAGGTTGTGTGATTACGAAGGGCTTCTGCATGATGAGGCAGCAATACGTATGAGAGTATCAAGACCAACCTTTACCCGTACTTATGACAGAGCACGGAAGACAATTGCTCTTGCATTGACAGAAGGCCTTGCCATCATGATTGAAGGTGGAAACTTCAGGACTGAAGAGAACTGGTTCAGGTGCCGGCATTGTATGCACGTCATGACAAGCAGACGGACAATTGAGAAATGTGATGAATGTGATTCAGATGAAATTCAAAATATGTTAAAAGAGAATAAGAAAATGAAAATTGCATTACCAACAAGAGGTACGATGATTGATGATCATTTTGGCCACTGTGAGAACTACACAGTCTTTACCATTAACGACAAGGACGAGATAGAAAGTAAAGAAATAATTGCCTCCGAATCAGGATGTGGATGCAAGTCTGGCATTGCCGGGATTCTTCAACAGAAAGGTGTGGAGGTCATGCTTGCAGGTAACATGGGAGACGGAGCGCTGAACGTCCTGCAACATCACGGCATTGCTGTCTACAGGGGTTGTCACGGTGATATCACTGATGTAACCAAAGCATTTCTGAATGGTCAGCTAATCGATTCCGGAGCCTCCTGCGGGCATAATCACGGTGATGGAGGTCATGGTCACGAATGCCATAACCACTAGAACCAAAATACTCTGAATCTGGTTTGCAGCAATAGTGATAAGAAACGATAGCAAAGGTCATTATAATGATTTTGTTCCACGAATAAATATCTCGCATGCAGCTTTCATCAGGGCTGCAGAACTTTCATGGGAATTTTTCTCAACCAGTAGCCTGTCATTACCTCGCAACATGTTGGAAAAAGTTTTGGCAAGTTCGGTGGGAGTGAAGTCAGAAGAAAAACTGCCGGATTTTGATCTATTGGTAAAAAATGGAACCAGGGCTTTAATCTCTTCCTTATGAAGCCTTTCCCTTAGTTTCTCTATTCTATTGCTGATCAGAATAAAGTCTTTTGCCAGAAGAGGATTACGTTTCAGAAGATCAGAAATAGCTTCAAATCTTACATTGGAATACTTACACAGGATATCAACAGTTAATCCTTCTGACGAAATGACTTCCTGCAAGGGATCCATAATTTGCGATATTTCTCTGTCAACCACGGCATTATAAATCTCAACCTTATTAGGGAAATAAATATATATTGTCCTCCTTCCTCGTCCTGCCGCAGAAGCAATAGTCTCCATGGTGGTATTCCTGAACCCTTCGGTTGCGAACAAAGTTGAAGCTACCTCCAGAATCAAATCCCTTGTACTTTTTTTAGCCATTGCACAAATCGTCAATTATGTGTAAAAATATAATTAATTGCAGCTTTTTGACGTAAATTTGGTCTTTCATAATAAAAAAAGAAATGAAAAGATTATTGTTGATGACAATATTGTTGCCTCTACTGATTGAATCATATGGGCAGACAATTTTTGAAACACCCCTTAGCGCAAGGATTACAGGTTACAATATCAATGCCGATCTTGATGCCAAAGAGCATAAGATAACGGCCGACATGGAAGCACGGTGGGTGAATCCGTCTGACAACCCGGTATCAACAGTGATGATGCATATGTATCTGAATGCCTTCAGCAATAACAAAACCTCATTTACTTCAGGAGGCCGATGGTCTCCTGCCGGTGATAACGGATGGGGATGGATTAAGATTTTGTCGGTAAATGATGCCTCAGGGAATGACCTTGCCGGTAATATGAAATATGTGTCTCCGGATGATGGTAATATAAATGACAAGAGTGTTCTGCAGATAGACCTTCCTCAACCTGTTGCGCCTCATGACACTCTTGTTTTGAAACTGAAATTCGAGTCAAAGCTTCCTTCACCTATTGTAAGAACCGGTTTCAGCAAAGACTTTCACTTTGTCTCGCAATGGTTTCCGAAGTTCGGCGTTTACGAGACTGCAGGCATGCGCCAGAGAGTGACTGAGGGCTGGAACTGCCACCAGTTCCATGCCAATTCAGAGTTTTACTCAAATCATTCAGTTTACAATGTCTCTGTAAGAATGCCTTCTGATTTTGTTGCCGGTTCAGGGGGAATGCTGGTTGAAGAGATAGACAATG
>CAZGDJ010000095.1:0-3010 GCA_964524635.1 uncultured Rikenella sp.
CTCAATTGACATTGATTCAGGATATTAATAACATCATTCCACTTGGTATTCACCTTGGCATCTTTGGCCAGATTGAGTACGAAGGTCTTAGCCTCGAGAAAGCTATTTTCACTGGCTCCACCGAGGATGTTGGCAGAGTGTATTCAGGAGCTGTTCTGGGAGGAGCCGGAATATCACAGCCAATTGGAAAAAGATCTGTTATGAACTTAACATTTTTGTGGACTCTGAACAAACCTGAATACTCAATTTACAGCTCTCCTGAAATCAGAATGAGTTTTAATTTTTAAATCAGATAACCACACATTATAAATTATTACACAAATAATTATGAAATTGGAAAAGGACAAATACGTTTCTCTGACATATACACTGCATGAAGGAGCAAAGGATGGAAAAGTACTTGAAGTTGTCGAAGAGTCTGCACCTCTGACTTTTGTCTTCGGCACAGGAAATTTGTTGCCTTCATTTGAGGCTAACCTGTCAGGACTGGAAGAAGGCTCATTATTTGATTTCCAGCTTTCAGCCGTTGAGGCCTATGGAGAACGGCGTGAAGAGATGATTGTCAGCCTGCCAAGAAGCATCTTTGAGGACGAAGGTGCCCTGAACGAAAAGGTTTGCTTTGTAGGCAACACAGTGCCAATGATGGATGCTCACGGACACCGGCTCAATGGGGTAGTGACTGAAATAGGTGATGCATTTGTCAAAATGGACTTCAACCATCCACTGGCAGGATGTGAGCTGCATTTCACGGGCAAAGTTATTGGCGTCAGAGATGCCACTCAGGAAGAACTCTTGCGTCAGTCATCATCAAACTGCTCATCATGCGGAAGCAGGGACAGCGGCTGTGGCGGATCATGCGGATGAGATGGGGTGGAAGTAGAGGCATGAGGCATGAGTGAGACATTAAACTAGTGACTGGAGACCAGCAACCAGTAACCCTAAACCCTAAACAGATTAAGGTATCACTTTTTTTTTTCAAACATTAGAAAGAAATCCGGACGAAAATCCGGATTTTTTTTGTTTTATATGAATCCTGAAATCCTTGCGAGATTCAGATATTCCGAAAAAGGGTAGGGGTTAAGTGAAAAAAATCAATTCTGGCGGGGTTAAATAATTTCGGGCTCCTTCTCCTTAGAAAGGATGTCTCATTTTACAAAAACGAGTCAGATTACAGATGTAAACAAATATAATAGAACCTGGATTGACTTTTGTAGGTACAATTGTAAACAGTTCAGGGTTACTGCTGTAATGTATTTTTGTAATAACATAGCCGTATTAATAATTCATTAATAATCAATATAATATAGAAAATATATCTATAAAAGGAATACCTGGAGTATTGCTTTCATTGTGATTTTCTTTAGAAAATTCAGAAACTGTTATCATAAATAGGTGATAACCAGTTGAATTAGCTTACTAAACTCATCTATTTATTGAAATAAAAAGAAATATTTTTGGCATTTATCAATGCTTTTATCATTCAGTTTCGTAAACGTTTAATA
Source organism: uncultured Rikenella sp. (assembly GCA_964524635.1). Lineage (GTDB taxonomy): Bacteria > Bacteroidota > Bacteroidia > Bacteroidales > VadinHA17 > SR-FBR-E99. The sequence continues at coordinate 1,503 of CAZGDJ010000095.1, forward strand.
TTATAGATTAGCATTAATTACAATTGTAAATAGAATAAAGTTACACATGTAATTTGTTATTAAGTTACATTTGTAAAAAGCTATTTTATCATGAAAGACCGGATACTTGCCTTTTTACAGAGTGAAAACAAAAGCTACGCTCAATTTGCCGAAGAAATTGGGGTTCAGCCTTCTGGTATTTCACATATTCTTTCTGGAAGAAATAACCCAAGTCTTGATTTTGTCATTAAAATGCTTCAGAAATACACTTCTCTTTCGTCTGAGTGGTTGCTTTTTGGCACTGGCAATATGTATAAAAGCACATCACAGCCAACTCTTTTCGATAATGAGCTGTTTGTAAATGAGAATAACTCTGATTCAGGTGGTCATAAAAATATGGTAAATAAGGACGAAATACCTGCGGTTGAGATAAAGGAGGTCATTACCGCTGAAAATGAACCAGAAAACGTATCAGAAAGCAAACGCTCAAGGAGATTATCTCATGTTATTATGTTTTATTCTGATAAAACTTTCACTGAATACCGGCCAGATTAAAGATATCCGACCAATTTGTCTATTTTTGCAGGTAAAGGAAGGCCTGATGAAAAAGAGGATTGATGATCTCTCCATCATTGAGAACCGAAGACTTAACGAACAGTTTTTCGTCTTGACAGCTGTCTCTTCCACCCCTCTTCCTGAAATACTTCCGGGTCAGTTTGTACAAGCTCTCATAAAGGGAAGTCCCGGAACTTTCCTTCGTCGCCCTTTATCAGTTCATGACGTTGATTACAAGTCTAATACAATTTCCATTCTTGTTCAGATAGTCGGTCGAGGAACTGACTGTCTCAGCAGGCTAAAGCCCGGAGAGAAGTTAAACCTTGTCTATCCCCTGGGCAACTCATTCACTCTTCCCGGTAAGGACGAAAAGGTTCTTCTGACAGGTGGTGGTTGCGGTATGGCACCTCTCCTTTACCTTGGACGTAAAATCAGTGAAATAGGCATTAATCCTGTGTTTGCGCTTGGATTCCGTAGCCGCTCGAGGGTACTTGAACATGATGAATTTGAAAAGCTTGGCGAAGTGCATATATCAACCGAAGATGGCTCGATGGGTCATCATGGTTTTGTTACTGATATCCCGGTCTTTAAAAATAATAAATGGGACAAGGTATACTCTTGTGGGCCTGAACCTATGATGAGAGCAGTGGCTGAAGTCTGCCGGCAGAATGATATCTTTTGTGAGGTTTCGCTTGAAAACCTTATGGCATGCGGTATTGGTGTGTGCCTTTGTTGTGTTGTACAGACCAGTTCAGGCAATGTATGTTCATGCACTGATGGCCCTGTATTTAATATACACGAGTTAAAATGGCAGAGCTCGAAGTAAAGATAGGATCAATGATCTTAAAAAACCCGGTGATGACTGCGTCGGGCACCTTCGGCTATGGTCCTGAATTTGACGACTTTATAGATGTTTCAGCGCTTGGGGCAATTATTGTCAAAGGCACAACAATGGAGCCACGGGAAGGAAACCC
>CAZGDJ010000095.1:3020-10085 GCA_964524635.1 uncultured Rikenella sp.
CTCGCATCGGGCACTTGCGGCTATGGCTCAGAACTTGAGGATTTTATCGACCTGTCTGAGCTCGGAGGAATCATCGTCAAGGGAACTACCCTGGAACACAGGGAAGGGAATCATTATCCGCGGATGGCAGAGACAGCCTCGGGAATGCTCAATGCCGTAGGACTGCAGAATAAAGGCATTGACTACTTTGAAAAAAACATTTATCCCGGGATATCAGGGTATAAAACAAATGTTATTGTCAACGTAAACGGCAATACGATTGATGATTATGTTAAGCTGTCTGAAAGAATAAATGATCTTGATGCCATACCTGCCATCGAGTTGAATATTTCATGTCCGAATGTTAAGATGGGAGGTATGATTTTCGGAACAAATCCTGTCTCAGCCAGGGAAGTTATTAAAGCTGTCAGAAAAGCCTACTCGCGCACCCTGATCGTCAAACTGTCTCCAAACGTCACCAATATATCCGAATTCGCGGTTATTGCCCAGGAAGAGGGAGCTGACTCCGTCTCACTTATCAACACCCTGCTTGGAATGGCTGTTGATGTAAAGACCATGAAACCAAGACTATCAACTATCACAGGCGGCTTGTCAGGGCCTGCTGTCAAGCCAGTCGCTTTACGCATGGTCTGGCAGGTGGCAAAAGCCGTTAAGATACCAGTCGTTGGTATTGGTGGCATCATGAACGCCGATGATGCCATTGAGTTTCTTCTTGCCGGCGCCACAGCTGTCCAGGTGGGAACGGCCTCATTCATTGATCCACGTACTGCGGTGATGGTAATTGACGGCATTCAGTCATACATGAAAGAGAAGGGTTTTTCCCGCATAGATGAGTTAATTGGCTTTCTTAACAGGTGATGCGTTTCAGTCTTCGTTCCTGATTAACATGAAACATTTTTCATTTCCTTTAAAATTTTCCTGATTTTTATCATTTTGTTTGGATAGGATTTAATACTATTTTGCTCTAAATTTGTTAAATATTAATGGAAATATTAACCTCAAACTAAAAATACTAAAGTCATCATGACAGAAAATTTACAAATTGACAGTCTGGATCGTAAGATCCTCGACATAATCACCAAGAATGCCAGAATACCGTATTTGGAAGTGGCACGTGACTGCAATGTGTCAGGAGCTGCTATTCATCAGCGTGTCCAGCGCCTTATTCGCATTGGCGTGATAAAAGGGTCAGAGTTCAAGGTAGATCCCGTGCTTGTTGGCTTTCGTACATGTGCTTATGTGGGACTTTTCCTTGATAACCCGGGCAAGTATAAAGATGTGATCAAGAAACTGAAAGATATCCCGGAGGTAATTGAATGTCACTACACTACAGGTAATTATTCCCTGTTCATCAAGATATATACCCGTGATAATGAACATCTTCGTGAAGTATTGACAGAGAAAATTCAGGCTATTACTGGTGTTATGAGAACAGAGACTCTTATATCACTTGAAGAATCCATAAGCAGGCAGATACCTGTTCTCTCAAAATAATCCCTCGCAAAACAGGGTAAGGCTTTTCTGGATAACATTTTTATTTCATATCGGAGTATCTTCGGTTTGAAATTATTGCTTTATGCCGGAAGATTTTATTATCCTTCCAATAGGTGAAGCATTTAATGACCAGGTTCTTGGCATTATGGAAGCTACACCAATCCAGGCTAATGGATTAAGTCTCCGTTTTGACAAATCACCGGATTTTCTTGCGTTATCAAGGATTAAGTATTCTGAATGTCATCATCTCGGATTCTTCCTTGGTGACACTCTTAAAGGAGTTGCGTCATTGGGATTTTACGATGCCCTTATTGATGGTGTTGAAGAAACTGTTTTCACACTTTACAACTTTTATATTTTGCCTGAAGCCAGGGGAAACCATCTGTCTGCAAGGGCAACCCGTGAATTTATCTCTATAGCCCGTAAGAAAGCAAGGTTTGGCATTGCCGTCACACTGAAAGGAAACCGTCCGGCAGAATCATATATAGGAAGGGTTGATAACCAGGTGCCACCCTCAAGAATTATTGATGATTTATGCATTAAATCAATACTAATGGCTTTTCCGAAGAAAAACACTACCGGTTTAAATGTAAGAAATGCTGTTTCTGATGACATCCCTGATATTGTTAAAATTCTAAACTATGAGCATTGCCAGCGGTTTCTGGGCCTGGTATTTCAGGAGGAGAAGTTTATTGCAAATTTGAAAATAAAAGGTGTGGAGATAAGTGACTATTATGTTGCAACAGACAGGCAGGGAAGGATAAAGGGTGCCTGTCTCGCATGGGATTGTTCTTGTTTCCGGCGGACAAGAGTCATGAAAATCTCTCCGCGATTCTATCCACTGCTCTGTTCATACAGAATTATGGAAAAGGCATTTACTATGGCACCTTTCCCTGAACCCGGGGAACATTTCAATGAACTCACAATAACAGACTATGCCGTAGAGAATCGTGATGCAAAGATAATGAATGCATTATTGTGCGAGATTTATCACCGCAACCTGAACGGAAAATACCACCTCATGAATTTTGGCAGTTGTACAGGAGATAATCTTCTTAGGGCAGTAAAAGGGTTCTGGCATTTCAATACTGTGTCAGGCATCATTTTTACCAGCCTTGATCCTGCTGAATTTAATATAAAGACAAGATTGCCATATATAGATATAGCGTTTCTTTAGTTACTGCTATGTAAAAACCATTGATACAATAAAATAAGGTTGGAATCAGGTTACCCAAAATATTGCAGTGCCGGGACTGAAAGCAGTGAGCGCTACTTCAGAGTCGCCGAGTATGCAGAATTAAGGGTCTTATGTTTTATTCCTTCATTAAAGACCTCAGGCATGCCAGTGCTGATAATCGGCGGGCTCTCAACCATTGTTGACAGTTTTGGACAGATCATAATTGAGTTAAGCAAAGACTTTCCTGTATATTTCATCGAGACACGTGACAGACCCTCATCACGGTTATCACCAGGGGCAAAATTTGATATTGGATCAATGGGGCAGGATATAGTTCAGATTATCAAATCATTGGGTCTGGCTGACAGACAATTTGCCCTGATGGGCTATTCTTTCGGAGCCTGTATCATTGCTGAATGTTATTCCTTACTTGAATCTAAACCGGAGTGTATGATTTTCATGGAGCCAACACCTGTATTTCATTATCCACCGTGGAGCCTTTTGGTGATTAGGTGGCTGGGGAAAACATTTTTCAAGGTTCTCAGACCTTTAGCAAAATGGTATCTCACTCATTTTTTCATAAACACAGATGAAGACAGGGAAATGGCGCTCATAACATCAAATTCTCTTGATAATGCTGATCCCCTTAAACTTAGAAATACCATTCTGGCAATAGCATCCTATAAGGCGTGGAACCGACTTGGATTAATAACCTGTCCGTCCCTGGTTGTAGGTACATCAAAAGACAGGTTGCATATACCTGAAGATATTGACAGAATGGTCAGCTATCTGAATGGATGTAAATACATTGACATGGAAACAAACCTGCGTACACATAGCTCTGAAATGGGGCAGGTGATCCGTAGCTTTATCAACAGTTCAGGTGATAATCAGTAAAGATTAGATGGTAAAGGGAATAAACATTTTGGAGCCTGGCTCTATTTCAAAATCAGTTGTACTATTCCATAGAAGGGGAAACGGTCATTTTTCTCAGCCTGGTCTGAGTTTTCACAGTTGATAATAAAGATATTCTTTCCGTAAGACAAAAGATGATTCTTCTGTAAATATCGGTAGCAGATTTTTGTGCCGGGGTCACAATAGTTCTTAATCAGTTCTGCCAGATCTTCAAATTGTTTTGTGTCTGACCAGTCTCCCAGGTTTGATAGATGGATCTTATTGAAAAAACCCTTTTTGCTTTCCGATAGCGCTTTCTGGACTGATTTTGTACTGAACTCAATCCTGTCAGAGTTTTTTATGAGCAGGTTTCTATTCTCCGGTTTTAAGTAATGCGGAAATGCAGATGATGTCACGGAGCTTCCGGTAAGGAAGTATTGCAGAAAGTAGTTTTCAGCAGCAAGGTTTATCGTGCAGAAGTCGCGGAATTTCCCATAGAATCTTTCACCGGTGGACTTGTTTGCGTGTATCAGTGCCTGTTCCTGCAACCCTCTTTTCTTATATATGGCAGGATGAAATGCTATTTTGAACAGCAGCCGGAGACTTCTCCGGGTTGCAATGTATTTGTCGAAGATAATGTTTTGTTCCTCCGCTGAAGTGCTGGAGATGAGGCGCTGAAGGTTCTTCTTCCCAATGAACAGCCATGCAACATACCTTATCTGCGTGATATATTTTTCAAATCTGCCTCCATTTATGATTCCTTTTTCAACAAACCTCATGTTCTGATCCCAGAACAAAGCATCCCCGGATGAAAGGAGAGGTCTTATTTTTTTCAAATATACCTGCCTCCTGACAGACTCCTCTTCAGTTGCAAAACCCAGGAAGCGGCCGTTTAGCGGATAATGCAGATGGATGGCAGATAAAAGCTTCAGCCTGCATAGCTTAATCTGTGCTTCCGAGATATCTACAGATACGATGCGTATGTTTTCATTCATACTAAGGAGCGATAAAGGCACATCTCCTCCGCTGGCAAGTGACAGAATGCAATCTCCGGGACAGATACCAAGGATAAACTGTTCAGTCAGTGGATCTTCCTGAGAAAGACCAAAGTCAAAGAGGAAAGGCGTTTTACTTTTTTCCATAGAAACCTTCTTTAATGCTCAGGTCAAGTAGTTTTTCAACCGCTTCCTTATTGATATGTCCTTTCAGTGGCACCTGCAGATCATAAAGCGCACACAGAATGCTTTCTGCAGCACAGCAGAATATTTTTCCAGAAGCATTATGAGAGCTGATAAGCAGGTCGTTACTACCCTGCATGAACACTGAGGAAGCATCATTGCAGAATCTGACATTTTCCATTTGCTTAACCTCCCCGGATACAGCACATGGAACGGAAATGTCAATTATGATAACAGGATTTTCCCTGTGAATATGATGAGGGAAGATCACAGGGTCATTTGTATTAACGCAACAGATTATAATATCTGCGCGTTTTAGTTCGAAGAGGTCTGTTGTGCATGTGACATTATTGTTCAGGCCTGACAGTCTATCTTTCTGTTTCAGAAGGCGTTTTTCATTATTACCCACAAGGACTATTTCATATTTACTGTTTTTAGGGTCATCGAGGCAATCTACAAGTCCGGAACCAATATTTCCGCTTGCACCTACTATTGCAACAGTGATAGGCTTATCCTGCCCCGGGTCTGATCTCTCAAGGTGGCAGTTCAGGTGGAAAAGGCAAGATGCCACTGTCAGAGTGTTGCCTGTGAGCACTTTACACCTGCCCCTTTCGGCGATATTCAGACCATTCCCGGTAATTATTGATGTGTGGGCGCCCAGGCTGATACATTCGGCTCCTTCTTTTGTCAGTGCGTTGACAGCCTCCTGAATCCTTGTTATATAAAATCTCTTTTTACCCCATCTGCTGACAACTTCCATCTGGGAGGTGTCAAAAGGAAGTATATAAAATGTAAAATGCACCTTGTTATTCAGCAGGTTTTTGCTCATGATCTTAATTGGTTTGCCTTCAAGGAGAATCTGCAGCCTGTTGAAAAGAATACGCAAACCGGTATCAGAGGCTTTAAGGAAGTCAGGTTCTATCACTTGCAGCTCGCGGTGAGGAAGCGTGAAATTTCCAATGAATCCGGCCTTGATACTTCCTTTTGCAGGCACCTCCAGTGCCTTTGGGAATGATCCCTTCAGTACAGGATTCACTTTGTCAGGGTAGGGGTCATTATTCATCAGGAACTTGCACAGATCGTAAAGCTTCTTCCCGCTGCACAGCTGGCACAGTTCTTCCAGGGCATTGCAGAAGTTCGTCATTTCGATGTCAGGAAGATAAAATGAAGGTTCGATCCTGATTGAGTTCGGAGCGGAGAGGGAGGGAAGCACCCTTATATGATAATTATTAAGCAGCCATCCTGCAAACAAATACCCTGACAATTCGTTTTCAAAGAGAATTCTGAAGATGATGTTCTCTGCGCCAAGTTGCGGGTTGAATCGTATGCCAATCATCAGTCCTTTCCCCCTGACTGACTCTATCACATCGGGGAATCTCGATGCCACCTCAAGCAGCATTGAGAGAAATTTCTCTCCCATGATGCAGGCTTTTTCTGTCAGTTCTTCCTCTTCAATCACTTTTAATGTGGCCAGCCCGCAGCAGGCTGCCATCTCTCCGTTGGCAAAGGTCGAGTTAAAATACTTTGTGAAAGCAGGTTTAAACCGCTGATCATCAATTAATACAGCAGAAATCTTTTCAAGACCACCTCCGAGGCTTTTACCTAGGAGATAGTAAGATGCACTTTTGCATGAAGGCAGGTCACCTGTTCTTCCAAGCCCGCATTGTATCTCGTCAGAGATAAGTGGAAAGTCGTACCCTGATAATATCTCAGCCATTGACGGATTTGTCACGCAGATGCCTCCTTCGCCTCTTACGGGCTCTATAATTGAAGCAATGATTGTAGTGATTTTCAGAGGTTCAGTTGTGCAGGCACCTTCCTGCATTTTTAATACCTGTAGTTCTATGGCGTTTTCATCAACAAGCCTGGCGATAATACTCTCCGGATCTTTCTCATTGTCATCAATGTGAAGGGGTTTTAGTCTTAATAACCCGGAAAACAGGTTCCGTGCTTTTTTGCAGGCAAGTAAACTTCTGGCAGCTGAAGTATAACCGTGAAAACAATCTTTAACGGATAATATGCAGGGTGTTGTTTCTTCAATTATCTGCATATTCCGGTCCCATAGCTCAGCTGCATTCACCCCTTTGACGGAACCATATAACTGCAGCTGCTCATCTCTTACTTTTTCAATTTTGAGTCTCCATTCATAATAGGAGTGATGTATTGCTATCTCAGAGGCCTCAGCGCCACTGTTACCAAACTGAACCTTAAAATACTTTCCTGTCGCTCTGCTGAACAACCTGTTAAGCTCCCTTGCAAGCAGGGAAGGATAGTAATACTGGCTGCCCTGGTTGTTTAAAGCAGGATATCCTGAATCAAGGA
>CAZGDJ010000096.1:0-10081 GCA_964524635.1 uncultured Rikenella sp.
TTTCAGTGAGTATTCCTCTTGTTGCTGACATGTCATCCGACATTTTCAGCAGGCCGGTTGATGTGTCAAAATATTCTCTTATTTATGGAGGAGCACAAAAAAATCTTGCCCCTGCCGGTGTCACATTTGTGATCATAAAAGATGAGATTCTTGGTAAAGTAACCAGACAATTGCCGACAATATTGAATTACAAAACCCACATTGACAAAGAATCTATGTTCAACACTCCTCCGGTCTTACCTGTGTTTGCTGCTTGTAAAACTCTTGAATGGCTCAAGGAAAAAGGTGGTCCGAAAGCCATGCAGGAAATAAATGAAGCCAAGGCTAAGCTTCTTTATGATGAGATTGAACGTAACAAACTATTTGCTGCAACCGTTCCTGATCCTGAGGACAGGTCACTGATGAATGTTTGCTTCGTAATGTCTGAGAACTATAAAGAGCTTGAAAAAGACTTCTCAACATTTGCGAAGTCACAGGGGATGGTAGGTATTGACGGACACCGTTCCGTTGGGGGTTTCAGAGCTTCGCTGTATAATGCACTGCCGCTGGAGAGCGTTCAGGCTCTTGTTGGTTGCATGAAAGAGTATGAGAAGAAAAACTAATGGATTTTTGCCGGGATAATTTGCATCTTTCCACATAGTATAAATTAAATAAGTGTTGGTCATGAAGATACTATTAGCCACAGAGAAGCCATTCGCTCCTGCAGCCCTTGCCCAGGTAAGGGAGGTGGTTGAAAAGAGCGGGCATGTACTTGCATTGCTTGAAAAATATGAAAAGGCCCAGCAGCTGCAGGATGCCGCAAAAGATGTCGATGGCCTTATCGTAAGGTCTGACACAGTGGATTCCATGCTTATAGCTACTGCTTCAAAATTGAAGATTGTTGTAAGGGCAGGAGCCGGTTATGACAATCTTGACCTTGATGCATGTACTGAAAGAAATATTGTCGCAATGAATACCCCGGGCCAAAACTCTAATGCTGTAGCTGAACTTGCCTTTGCAATGATGTTATATGTTGCGAGAGGTGGTTTCGATGGCAAAACCGGTTTTGAACTTTATAATAAGACTATCGGAATTCATGCTTTCGGTAATGTCGGTAAACATGTTGCACGCATTGCCAGGGGATTCGGGATGCATGTATATGCTTTTGACCCGTTCGTCAAAAAAAGCGAAATTTCAGATGCAGGAGTAGAACCGGTTGACTCTATCGAAGAATTGTACTCGAAATGTCAGTACGTCTCGTTGCACATCCCGGCTAATGAAAGCACTAAAAACTCCGTTGGCGAAAGATTGATTTCTTTAATGCCTAAAGACGCTGTTCTTGTAAATACAGCCAGAAAAGAGGTTATAAATGAAACTGAACTGCTGGCGATGATGGAAAAGCGACCTGACCTGAAATATATATCTGATATAGCGCCTGATAATGCTTCTGCATTTGCTGAAAAGTTCTCCGGCAGATATTTTTTCACACCCAAAAAAATGGGAGCGCAGACAAAAGAGGCAAATATCAATGCCCTTGTTGCTGCTGCTAGACAAATAGTCGATTTCTTTGCAACTGGCAATGAAACTTTCAGGGTAAATAAAAAGAAATAATTAACTCTTTGTAATACAATGACTTTAGTTAAACCTTTCAGGGGGCTGAGACCTCCTAAGGAAATTGTGGCAGAAATAGCATGCCTTCCTTATGATGTAATGAATTCAGAAGAGGCTGCCCAGATGGCTGCCAACAAGGAAAAATCTCTTCTTCATATTACCAAATCAGAAATTGATCTTCCTGAGGGAACTGATGTGCATTCTCATTTGGTCTATGAAAAAGCCTTTGAGAATTTCAATCTCTGGCAGGAGAAAGGCTGGCTGGTACAGGATAATGAGCCCCATTTTTATATTTATGCCCAGACAATGAATGGCCGGACACAGTACGGAATAGTAGGCGCAGCATCAGTCGATGACTACCTGAATGGTGTCATTAAAAAGCATGAGCTTACAAGGCCTGATAAGGAAGAAGACCGTATGGTCCATGTAAGATCAAATAATGCCAATATTGAACCTGTTTTCTTTGCATATCCTGCTGTTAAAGAGCTTGATAAAATAGTTCACAGAATAACAAAAAAGCAGAAACCTGAATACGACTTTGTCGCAGAAGATAGTATTGGACATCATTTCTGGGTTGTACGTGACGCTGATATTAACAGTAAAATTGAAAACATTTTTGCTGCTAAAGTACCCTTTATGTATGTTGCTGACGGACATCACAGGACAGCAGCCGCAGCGCTGGTAGGCAAGGAGAAGCGTGAGAAGAATCCGAAGCATAAAGGCAATGAGGAGTATAACTACTTCCTGGCTGTTATTTTCCCGGATGATCAACTGGAAATACTTGATTATAACCGTGTAATAAAGGATCTCAATGGATTATCACCGGAACAGCTCCTTATCAAACTGGGTGAGGATTTTGAGGTAAAAGAAAAAGGTGAAAAGATTTACAGACCCAGAAAATTGCATAATTTTTCAATGTATCTTGAAGGCAAATGGTATAGCCTGACTGCTAAAAAAGGCGTTTATAATGATAATGACCCCATTGGTGTACTTGATGTAACAATTCTTACTGATAAGGTCCTGATGCCCATTTTCGATATACAGGATCTCCGGCGTTCAAAGAGAATAGATTTTGTAGGAGGCATTCGTGGACTTAAAGAACTGAAGCGGAGAGTTGACAGTGGTGAGATGAAAGTTGCTTTTGCTCTGTTCCCTGTCTCTATGAAACAGCTTATCACCATTGCAGATACTGGTAACATAATGCCGCCAAAGACAACATGGTTTGAGCCAAAGCTCAGAAGCGGACTGGTGATCCACAAGCTGGACTGACATATTATTCAGACCAGGTAATGAATCATATAGCTGATAATATTATTGCCCTGCAAAGAAAATTGCCCCGAACTGTTTCTCTGGTGGTGGTCTCAAAAACGCGCACTCAGAATGAAATACTTGAAGCGTATAATGCCGGTCAGCATATATTTGGAGAGAACAGAGTGCAGGAACTGTTAGCCAAAAAAAGACTGCTGCCTGATGATATCATCTGGCATCTTATCGGACATCTTCAGACGAACAAGGTAAAACACATTGTTCCTGTGGTTTCAATGATTGAGTCAGTTGACAGCATTAAGCTTCTTTCACTCATAAATGCTGAGGCAGCCAATTGTCAGCGGAAGATTGATTGCCTCCTTCAGGTTCATATTGCTGAGGAAGAGGTAAAAACAGGGTTTGACGCGAAGGAAATAGAAACGGTAGACTGGCAGGCAATTACATTATTGATGCCTAATATCCGGATACGGGGTTTGATGGGAATTGCTACTTTTACAGATGACAGGCAAAAAGTAAGATCTGAATTCAGATCTCTTGCTTCGATGTTCAGATCTTTGAAAAAAAGATGCTTCAATGATGTACCCTGGTTTAACGAACTTTCAATGGGGATGTCAGGTGACTGGGAGATTGCAGTTGAAGAAGGAAGCACAATTATCAGAGTCGGAACAATTATCTTTGGTAAAAGAATAAATTAACGGATATGAGCAACCTTAGTACAAGATACCTTGGACTTGAACTTAAAAGCCCGATAATAGCCGGCAGTTCAAATTTTACATCAACTGTTGAATCAATAAAAGAAGCTGAAGCTGCCGGAGCAGGTGCTGTAGTGCTTAAATCATTATTTGAAGAACAAATAGTCTCCCTTGCTGCTTCACTCTCACCAAAAGAAGCTTATCCTGAAGCTGATGATTATCTGTCTTATTACACAAAGACAAACAGTGTCGAAAACTATCTGACACTGATTTCTGAGGCAAGGAAAAGCGTTAAGATTCCGGTGATAGCAAGTATTAACTGCCATTCAGCAAAAGGATGGACAGATTTTGCTGTGCAGGTTGAGAAAGCGGGTGCAGATGCTCTTGAGGTAAATATTTTCTTTATGCCGGTCGATATGCATCAGACTGGCGAAAAAGCAGAAGCTCTTTATTATAAAATAGTTGGTGAACTGAAGAAGAAAATCAAGATTCCCGTATGTGTTAAAATAGGCTTCAGGTTCACTAACCTTCTTAATGTTGCATTTCAGATGCAAAACTATGGCGCCTCAGGACTTGTGCTATTCAATAGATTCTATGAGCCTGATTTAGATATAAATAATCTTACCGTGACTGCTGCGCCTGTACTTTCGCATCCGGAAGAAAGAAGGTTTGTGTTGCGGTGGATAGGAATGGTCAGCGCACAGAACATTGAAATGGACATTTCCGCTTCTACAGGAGTCTATACAGGTGAGGATGCTATAAGGTATCTCCTTGCCGGGGCAACAACAGTACAGGTGTGTTCAGCCTTGTACAAAAGAGGCTTCGTGGTTATCTCAGAGATAAACGAGACATTACGGAAATGGATGGACAGTAAGGAGTTCAGCAGAATCAAAGATTTCAGAGGATTGCTGAATTACAAGAACATAGAGAATCCCTCATTGTTTGAACGCTCACAGTTCATGAAGCACTACAGCTCCTATATTTAGTCTTTCATTCTTTTCTTCCAAGTACTGATATAAGCTCTTTGGTCAACAGTTGTTTGGGTGAATCAGAAAGGCTAAGAGATTCTGTAAGACTTTTGATAATAAGTGCTTTATCTGATTCGGATATCAGCACAGAGCATGTGTCCAGGACAGTGAAACACTCTATAGAGGTATAATAGTCGCCCTTCTGATAAATCTCAGCAAGTTTAACTGCATGTTCAGAGTAGTCAAGCCCTGACTGCCAGCATGATGAGACCAGCATAGTCACCGTTTCAGGATGTGTGACATTTTCCATAGCGGCAATTACTTCGCTGCGCACGGAGTTTTCCTTTAAGTCGTTGAAAAAGTGAGCTATATGGAGCCTTAGTCTTTCATTTCCTGTTGTGTCATAAAAGCCTGCAAGCAGCTTTAATACGCCTTCAAACGGTTCTCTGTCACGCAAATTGCTTATCATCTCTTCAATCTCAACCTGGCGGCCTCCGTCGATGATTTTTTTTAATTCAGTCAGTTTCTTGTCAGATTTTATCATATTAAGTTCCCGTTTACTGCAAATTTATGCCTTATTAATAACTTAAAGCCAAATTTGAAAAATAAAAAAAAAGTGGTAATTTGGTCCGATATTGCCTTTGAACTTAAACAAAATCACTATGAATAAAAGACTTGGATTTCTGCCGTTGGTAACTGCGGTGACAATTCTGACACTTGGTGCAGGTATGTTTTCATGTAAGGGGAGGACGAAAGGAGAGGCTGTTAAGGACTCTACTGAAACAGTTAGCCCTGACACTGAGACCATGCAGCATATTAAAAATGCTGAGAAGGTGTTCAATGCACTTCCTACACCGCTTGAAATAGCACAGCTTATCAAGGCTTCCGGTGCTAAGTTTGATGGATCTCTTTTAAATACGGTAGACAATCAGAGTAATTATTCCACCAGCAAAAGTATGGCTCTTAACCTGGGTGTATATACATGTGACCTAAGTTTTACCAGCATGTATGATGAAACATCCTTGATTATTAGTTATATGGAGGCTGCTGAGAATATGGCAAAAGGTCTTGGCATTCTTGACGCCATTGATGAAACAACAATCGAGAAACTGGAACAGAATATCAATAACCGTGACGTGATAATGGAAATAGTCTCTGAAACTTTTCTCAATTCACAGTCTTATCTCGAGGATGATGAACAGCATGCTGTTGCAGCTACTATCATTGCCGGAGGTTTTATTGAGGGCTTGTACATTTCGACTCACATGGTTAATATGAAAGATTTCAGAGGCAATAAACTTGTGGCAACTATTGCAGATCAAAAGACCTCAGTAAGTGACCTGGTGAAATTGCTTGATTCATATAACGATAACACTGCGATTCAGGAACTTATAGGGCCTATCAACGAGCTAAAGACTCTTTTTGATAAGATTGAAAGGACTATCGATCCCACCTCTACAGACCGTAACAGTACTACCGGAGTGACAGAGATAACCGGATCCTCAAAAACAGAGATAAAACCTGATACTTTTACTGCAATCAGGGATAAAGTCGATGAGATAAGAAATTCTTATATAAAATAGCTCACAATGAAAAGACTACTGAATATTATCCTTGTAACGGCAATCCTTTCATTTGCTATTACTGGTGAAGCTAATGCACAATGCAAGGGCTTTGCTAAATCATTATGTAAGAAGGAACTGGGTAGCTACCTGCATGACGGAAACTATCATGCCGCTGTGTTATCAGAGGGTGAAGAAGCTGAGTTGTACAAGACTTTCTATTCTGACATGGAATACCGCATTGCCATTTGCGGTGCTGACGGATTGCCTCCGATAGAATTCTCTGTGCTTGACGCTACAGGCAAAGTCTTGTATTCCAACAAGGAAGGAGCACTTCTTAGCACATGGGATTTTTCACTTGAATCAAGTCAGCAGCTTAAAATTCTGCTTAAGGTTACAACCTTTGGTAAAAACGATGAGATTCCAGCCAGCGGTTGTGTCGCGATTATGTTCGGGTTTAAGACTAAATAATAATTATTGTTCGAACTCAAAGGCGGCTCTGACCGCCTTTTTTTTGAGAACCATTCTTCAGCCCGGCTGTTATTAATTTCCAGACAAATGAACAAACCTGAAGATCATATTCTCGTCATTTTTGGCGGCAGAGGTGATTTGTCTATGCGTAAAATTTTGCCCGCCCTATATGCACTATTTGTGCAGGACCTCCTGCCTCAGAACTTTGCGGTAGTTGGAACAGGAAGAAATGCATTGGATGACACTCAGTTCAGACAGGAAGTTGCAAAAGCTATCACTGACTTTTCGGTTGAAAAGGATAAGAGCAGACTGCCTGTATTCTCTTCTAAATTCTATTATTTGCAGGTAAATCCGTCTGATTCACTGTCTTTTAGCTTTCTAAGAAGCGGCCTTGACAGATTGAGACATGATACAAATATTGGTGGTAATACGCTATATTATCTTTCTGTTCCTCCGGAATTTTATGATGTAATTCCTGAAAACCTTTCATCTCAGGGCCTAAACCTTGAAGAAGAGGGTTGGAAAAGGATTATTATCGAGAAACCTTTCGGATTTGACTCTGACAGTGCCTCTAAACTGGACCGGACTCTAAGGAAGACATGGAGCGAAAATCAAATCTATAGAATTGACCACTATCTTGGCAAGGAGACGATTCAGAATATTCTGGTCACCCGGTTTTCAAATGGCATTTTTGAACCCCTCTGGAATCGCAATTATATTCACCATGTGGAGATAACATCTTCTGAGAGCATAGGCGTTGAGAAAAGAGGGTCGTATTATGACCAGTCCGGAGCACTGCGTGATATGCTTCAGAATCACCTCCTCCATCTGGTAGGATTTATAGCAATGGAGCCTCCATCTTCCATTGATCCGGATTCAATCAGGAACGAGATTGTGAAAGTGTTACAGTCCATAAGACATATTAAACCTGAAGAAGTGCCTCATTGTGCCATACGTGGTCAGTATACCGGTGCACACATCAGAGGCGAATGGATAAAAGGTTATCGCGAAGAAGACAATGTCAGTCCTGAATCAAAGACAGAAACTTTTATAGCTCTGAAATTCTATATTGATAACTGGCGCTGGGGTGGCGTCCCGTTCTATATTCGTACCGGTAAAAGACTTCCTACACGTGTAACTGAAGCAGTCATACATTTTAAGGAGACGCCTCAGTATTTGTTTTCACAAAAGGCTGACTGCCAGGTGTGTAATCAGTTGATAATCCGCATTCAGCCAGATGAGGGAATATTGATTAAATTCGGAATGAAAATTCCCGGGGCTGGTTTCAATGTGAAAAATGTAAACATGGACTTTCATTATTCAGATCTGGCAGTTGAAAGAATACCGGAACCTTATGAAAGGCTGCTATATGACAGCATGAATGGCGATTCAACTTTATATGCAAGGGCTGATGCTGTAATGGCTGCCTGGCGTTTTCTTGATCCTGTTATAAAAGCCTGGTCAGACAAACATGACATTCCGGTATACGGCTATCCGGCCGGCACTTGGGGACCTGTACAGGCTGATGACCTGTTTGAAGAACCTGACCTGACATGGAGATATCCATGCAAAAACCTTTCTGATGATGGTATTTATTGTGAGCTATAGTTATTTTTGCTTTTTATTCATCTGAGTTATGGCACATACTGTTAGAGTTTTTCCTTCCCTTGATGCACTCTCTCTTACATTTGCAGAATTGCTGGTCAAAGACCTTGACAGGATTGGACCTGATGAATACTATTCAATAGCACTGTCAGGTGGTACAACACCAGTATTCCTTTTTAAATACCTTTCAGAAAACTTCGTTGACCGTATCAGTTGGGATCAACTGCTTGTTTTCTGGGTGGACGAACGTTGTGTGCCACCTGAGGATAACGAAAGCAATTATAAAATGGCATTTGAACATCTTCTTCAGAATGTTCCTTTACCTGATACCAACGTGTTCAGGATAAGGGGAGAGGCTAACCCTCTGCTTGAAGCAAAACAGTATTCTGAACTTGTAAGTGAAAATATTCCTGAATATAATGATGTGCCTCAGTTTGATCTTGTGTTGCTTGGCCTGGGTGATGACGGCCATACCGCATCTGTCTTTCCTGAGAATGTAAATCTTTTCAATTCTTCAAACATATACGATGTATCTGTCAAGCCTGAAAACAAGCAGAGGAGAATTACCGCAACAGGGAAGCTGATCAACAATGCTTCAAAAGTTGTGTTTCTTGTTACAGGTAAGAAAAAAGCTGATATTGTTTCGCAGATAATTCACAAAAAAAGCGGTTATGAAAAATACCCTGCTTCAAGAGTAAACCCTGTCTCAGGTCAGCTTACCTGGATGCTTGATGCCGATGCAGGTTCATTACTGAACAACCAATAACAGTGAAAAAGCTGTCAGAGGCTTTCTTTAACGGCATTGTCTTTTATAACTTCAGAAATATGTGACCAGTAATTCCGGTGAAACGCCAGGCTCTTTCTGTCTAACATCCGGTGAAGAGTCTCAGGTTTATCATCCGGATTGAATTTTACTTTTGTGCCGTTTTTATAAAGAGCCGGAACCTCAGGGTGGAACTGAACTGCAAATACATTAGAATATTTTTTGTGAATCATAGCTTCAATTACTTTCCCGTCATTTGAAAGGGCAGCGACCTCAAATCCTTCTCCTACCTCCTTTACAGCCTGATGATGGCTGCTGAATACAAGAGGCCGGATATGCCTTGGGATTTTGACAGTCAGACCAAAAAAGGCATCACCGGTAAACTGAACCGGATGTATATTAGTGCCCATCAGCATTTGGTCCTGTATTATATTCTGCCAGTAATTGCGGTGAAGATTCTTACGATCTGTTTTCAGTGTTGTCTCTGCTGAATAGCTTCCATATATCTGTGCCGGGATATCCTGATACAGTGATCCTCCGGTTGCAACGTTCATCGTTTGCATACCGAGACAGAATCCAGTTACCAGGTAACAGGGGTTTTCATTCAGGAGAGGAACAAATGACAAATTCTGTCTCCCGCCAAGAAGATGAAAAATAAAACTGGACTCAAAGAAATGCCTTACAGGATCATTAGTCTCTGAATATAAGTTTTCTTCACCATAGACTGAAGGAGGGATATCAGGTCCTCCGAAAAAGAAAACGCCGATAGAGTTCTCGAAAATAGTTTGGAATTCTTCTGTACAGGCATTAGCATTAAAGAGAGATACTTCAGGTAGCTCTTCTCTTACTTCATGAAGGTAATAAGCTTTTAATTTGTTTTCCTCAATGTATTGAGCTGTCCTGGAAAAATCATACTCCTGATTTATGTGATACACACCTACAAAATTAACCTGGTCAAGGTCAACATCCAGCAGTTTCTTTTCTAGAAGAAAGTTAACTACTTCAATGTTTCCTACAGTAGGGTTCATAAGAATGATATAGCTTTTGTCCTTCTCGAAGTCCTCCCTGAAAAAGTTCTGCGGATATAGTACACAGACAGAAAGCAGAAAACACAGCAACAGAAACAGCTTTTTCATGATCTAAATATTAATCTGATAAAGTTAA
>CAZGDJ010000097.1:0-10065 GCA_964524635.1 uncultured Rikenella sp.
AAAATAAATCGGTTGTATATTTCTTTCTTAAGACGAATAAAGTAATGACAATAAAAGCTAAGGCAGAAATGATCCAGGCAAAGAATTCAAAGCCGGGAAACGATTCTGCAATAATGACACCTGTGCATAATGGTGCCAACAACCTCAGGAATGGTATTTCCCTGAAATGCACGGGCAACAGCTTTAGACTTCATAAAGATATGAATTAATAGGCTGGTAATCAACAGATATGAAAGATCATTTTCGCAGTGGAAGGATAGTCCGGTAATCTGCCTCGAATTTTCCCCTGCTTATATCATTAAGCTTTCCCTTGATGAGGCGTCTTCTGAGAGGGCTTAACAGATCCGTAAAGAGAATACCATCAAGGTGGTCATACTCATGAAGTATAACCCTGGCTTTATAACCTTCATAAATCTCATCGTGATATTCCCAGTTCTCATCAAAATACTCCATCCTGACTTCCGATTCACGGTCAACGTCTTCATGCAGACCCGGCAGACTCAGACAACCCTCGTTCATTGCCACTTTTTCACCTTTTCGCTCAGTCACATGAGGGTTGATAAATACTTTTTTGAAATCCTTCATCTCAGGGTGATCTTTTGCAAGAGGCGCACCGTCAATTACGAACAACCGTACTGATCTGCCAACCTGTGGCGCTGCAAGTCCCAGTCCGTCAGAGTTATACATGGTATCAAACATGTCAGCAATAAATTTGTCGAGATGCGGGAAACTGCGATCGATTTCTTTTGCTACCTGCCGGAGGACCGGGTGTCCGTATACATAAACCGGGTATATCATTTTACATTTGTTTCTTTAAAAATTCTTTTCCCTGCTCATCCACGACTGAAGAATAATAGAAGCGCTCACGCGGTCTATCATTGCTTTGTTTCTGCGGCTGCTCTTCTTCACACCACCTTCAATCATAGCCTGCATTGCCATATGAGAGGTGAACCTTTCATCAATTAGGTGAAGAGGTATCAGTGGAAAGAGTTTTTTGAACCTGGCAATGAATGGTTTTATATACTCTACGCTTTCACTGGGCAAATTGTTCACAGTGACAGGGTAACCTATAACTGCTTCAGTGACATTCTCATGTTCAAAATAGTCTTTCAGAAATGCCTCAAGATCATGAGTGGCCACAGTAGTAAGGGGAGAGGCAATGATTCTTTGAGGATCCGTCACGGCCAGTCCGCATCTCTTCTTACCGTAGTCTATTGCTATTACCCGTCCCAATGATTACTGTGATTTGCCGGTTTTCTTTTATGGTATGCTGGTATGCTTGTTAACTGGTCAGATAGTGAAAAAGTTTCAGCGTTTCAGGGTTTCAAGGTTTCAGAGTTTAGTGATGCTTTTGCCTTATGCCTTATTCCTATTGCCTTCTATTTTTATCCTTTTGCCGTGCCAAATGTACCTAATTCACCAGAAAAAGAAAAGAGAGCCGTATATGAATGCGGCTCCCTTTTATTGTCTCCGGCCTTTCTATTCGTTGGCCACTTTTGTTTCTTCAGTTACTCCGAAGTCCATGAGGGACAAACGTTTATAAGCATTGTATCTCCATTTTGCGTTTTCTTCAGCTTTTTTGAAGAGGACTTCAGCTTCACCTGGGAATTCTTTCAGCAGCGAAGTGTAGCGAACTTCTGATTTCAGAAAGTCCTGGAATTTGCTCCAGTCTGGTTCCTTTGAGTCAAGCTGGAAGGGGTTCTTGCCCTGTTCTTCAAGCCTTGGGTCAAACCTGTAAAGATGCCAGTAACCTGCTGTCACCGCGTCTTCAGCCTGAGCCTGTGTTTTTCCCATGCCATTACGAAGACCGTGGTTGATACAGGGTGAATATGCAATAACAAGTGATGGACCCGGATACTCCTCAGCCTCACGTATTGCCTTAAAATACTGGTTCTGGCTTGATCCCATGGAGACCTGGGCAACATAGACATAGCCATATGATATAGCCATCTGACCGAGGTCTTTTTTGCGGATCTTCTTACCTGATGCTGCAAATTTAGCAACTGCACCTGCTGGGGTTGATTTTGATGCCTGTCCACCGGTGTTGGAGTAAACCTCTGTATCCAGCACGAGAATATTGATATCCTCACCTGATGCTAAAACATGGTCAAGGCCTCCATAGCCAATATCATAAGCCCAACCGTCACCACCAAACACCCAGTATGATTTTTTCACAAGGTACTGTTTGAGCTCAATAATCTCTTTACAGACGGGTGATTTGTCCTTTTCACAGGCAGAGATAACCTTATCAGATGCAATTTTTGAAGCTTTGGCATCTGACATATTTGCAATCCAATCCTTAAAGGCTTCTGCTGTCTCAGCTCCGACTGAACCCATATTATCTTTCATGAGACGATTAAGACGTTCTCTGATCTTGTTGCCTCCGATAGCTTGTCCCATGCCATACTCGGCGTTGTCTTCAAAGAGTGAGTTTGCCCATGCAGGGCCCCTGCCGTCTTTATTCCTGGTATAAGGCATTGAAGGTGCTGAACCACCATAAATTGAGGAACAACCAGTGGCATTTGATACAATCATGCGATCACCATAAAGCTGAGTTATTGCTTTTATATAAGGAGTTTCACCGCAACCTGCACACGCTCCTGAGAATTCAAAGAGAGGCTGAGCAAATTGTGAGTTCTTGACATTTGTATACTTATCAACAACAGCATCTTTGTATCCAACCTTCTCATGCATATAAGTCCATATGTCTGCCTGGTTAAACTGTGTTTCGAAAGGTTTCATGATGAGAGCCTTTTCCTTTGAAGGGCATACATCAGCACAGTTGCCGCAACCGGTACAATCATATACACTTACCTGTATCCTGAATTTGTGGCTTTTAGTATTACCAATACCCTGCTTGGCTGTTGTTCCTGCCGGGGCAGCTGCCAATTCTTCATCAGTAAGAAGGAAGGGGCGAATAGCTGCGTGAGGACATACGAAAGAACACTGGTTACACTGGATACATTTATCCATCTGCCATTCAGGTACATGAACAGCGATTCCGCGTTTCTCATAGGCTGCTGTACCTGAAGGGAATGTACCGTCTTCACGACCCACAAATGCACTGACCGGAAGATCATCACCTCTCTGGCTGTTTATTACATCTGCAACATTACGGATGAACTCAGGTTTTTTCTCATCAGCTTTCTCTGGTACAACTTTTATTGAAGCCCACTCTTTAGGGATCTCAATCTTGGTTACGTCACCGCCACGATCAATGGCATCATTGTTCATCTTAACAACTGACTCACCTTTTTTACCATAAGCTTTGATAACGGCATGCTTCATTTCCTCAACGGCCAGTTTGTAAGGTATTACCTCGGCTACTTTAAAGAAGGCACTCTGCATGATGGTGTTGGTACGCGAACCAAGACCCAGACCGTCAGCAATATTAGTGGCATTAATGGTATATAATTTAATATCATTCTCAGCCAGATATTTTTTCATTGCGTCAGGCAGTCTCTTCTTGGTCTCTTCGACATCCCATATTGAGTTAAGCAGGAAAGTTCCACCTTTCTTCAAACCTTTTAGCATATCATATTTGTCAAGATAAGCCGGAACGTGACAAGCTACAAAGTCAGGTGTATTAACCAGATAAGGAGACCTGATCGGTTTATCTCCGAAGCGCAGGTGCGAAGTAGTCAGACCGCCTGATTTCTTTGAATCATAGGCGAAATAGGCCTGGCAGAACTTGTCTGTTGTTTCACCAATTATCTTAATAGAGTTTTTGTTGGCGCCTACGGTGCCATCTGAACCAAGACCATAAAATTTGGCCTGATATGTACCTTTATCACTTACATTAACTTCAGGATGTACCGGAAGTGATTTAAAAGTAACGTCATCAACAATACCTACAGTAAACTGGTTCATTGGCTTATCCTTCTTCATGTTTTCGAAGACTGATATCATCTGTGCCGGTGTTGTATCTTTTGAGCTCAGACCATATCGTCCGCCAAGGATCACAGGATGTACATCCAGATCATAGAATACCTCCTTGACATCAAGATAGAGTGGATCGCCGTTAGCACCTGGTTCTTTTGTGCGGTCAAGGACAGTGATCCTCCTGACGCTCTTTGGAAGAACATTAAGAAGGTATTTGGCTGAGAAAGGTCTGTATAAATGAACAGATATCAGTCCCAGTTTCTCACCCTTTGTTTCGGCAAGGTAATCAATGGTCTCCTTGATAGTCTCGGTGACAGAGCCCATGGCAATGATAATGTTTTCAGCATCCGGAGCGCCGTAATAAGTGAATGGTTTGTATTCGCGGCCTGTCAGGCTGGATACTTCTTTCATATACTCATTGACAGTATCGTCAAGGTGAGCATAGAATGGATTGGATGATTCCTTAGCCTGGAAGAAAATATCAGGGTTCTGAGCTGTGCCTCTGATGACAGGATGTTCCGGATTCAGAGCCTGGTCGCGGAATTTTTTCAATGAAGCCTTATCAACCAGCTTCTTCATATCTTCAATATCTATTGCTTCAATCTTCTGAATCTCATGTGAAGAGCGGAAACCATCGAAGAAATGAAGGAAAGGAACCCTTGATTTAATGGCCGATAGGTGTGCTACACCTGCCAGGTCCATTATCTCCTGTATACCACCGCTTGCCAGTAAAGCAAAGCCAGTCTGACGTGTTGCATATATGTCACCATGGTCTCCGAAGATAGAGAGCGCATGAGCTGCAACTGTACGGGCACTTACATGAAACACAGCCGGAAGAAGTTCACCGGCGATCTTATACATGTTGGGTATCATAAGAAGAAGACCCTGTGATGCAGTGTAGGTTGTTGTGAGTGCTCCAGATTGAAGTGCTCCGTGTACTGCGCCTGCCGCCCCGGCTTCACTCTGCATCTCAACAACTTTCACCTCCTCACCGAACATGTTTTTCAATCCATGGGCAGCCCACTCGTCAACATATTCAGCCATTGTAGATGAAGGAGTGATTGGATAAATACAGGCCACTTCGCTAAACATATAAGCAATATGAGATGCAGCCTGGTTACCGTCACAAGTAATGAATTTCTTTGTTGCCATTTTAATTATACTTTGTTGGTGATACTATATCGTTAAAAATAATTCGCAAAGGTACTGAAAAGAGATGAAATTTCTACTCACTGTTCATAGAAACAAGAAACTCCTCATTTGAGCGTGTCTGTGTTATTCTGTCACGCAGGAATTCCATGGCCTCAACAGAGTTCATGTCAGTCAGATAATTGCGCAGAATCCATATTTTGCTTAACGTGACCTTATCAAGTAGAAGGTCCTCACGTCTGGTGCTTGAAGCGGGTATGTCAATTGAAGGGAATATTCTTCTGTTTGACAGTTTACGGTCAAGCTGTAATTCCATATTACCCGTACCTTTAAACTCTTCAAAGATTACATCGTCCATCTTTGATCCTGTATCAGTAAGGGCCGTGGCAATTATTGTAAGTGAGCCTCCGTTTTCAATGTTACGTGCTGCCCCGAAGAAACGTTTGGGCTTATGAAGTGCGTTAGAGTCAACACCACCTGAAAGTACTTTACCTGATGCAGGCGCTATTGTATTGAAAGCTCTTGCCAGCCTGGTGATTGAGTCAAGAAGGATTACCACATCATGACCACATTCAACAAGTCTCTTTGCTTTCTCCTGGACTATAGTTGCAATACGAACATGTCTCTCTGCCGGTTCATCAAATGTTGAGGCTATAACCTCTGCATTTACATTGCGAGCCATTTCGGTTACTTCCTCAGGCCGCTCGTCAATGAGAAGAATCATTAAATATACTTCCGGATGATACTTGGCAATAGCGTTCGCAATATCCTGCAGCAATATTGTCTTACCAGTCTTAGGTTGTGCAACTATAAGACCTCGTTGTCCTTTTCCGATAGGGCAGAACATATCAACGATCCGGGTTGAAAGATTTCCTTCACCGGGGCTGCACAGTGTGAATTTTTCGTTAGGGAACAGTGGTGTGAGATAATCAAAAGGCACCCGGTCACGGATATAGTCCGGCGAGCGTCCGTTTATCTCCTCAACCTTAATGAGGGGGAAGTATTTTTCACCTTCCCGCGGTGGTCTTATTGTACCTTTTATAGTATCACCTGTCTTAAGCCCGAACAGTTTGATCTGTGACTGAGAAACATATATGTCATCAGGTGAGCTGAGGTAATTGTAGTCAGGCGAGCGAAGGAACCCGTATCCGTCAGGCATGATTTCAAGCACGCCGGTATTTGATACTATACCTTCAAAGTCATAGGTTTTCTCTTTCTTCTCTTCCCTGATAACAGGCACTTCTTGCTGACCATTTATAGGCTCTGCAACTGGTGCAACAGGAAATACGGATGTTTCAACTGTTGCTGATTCCTGTATTATTCCGTTTTCAGCGGGAGTATCAACAAATCTGAGATCATCATTTTCAACCTCATTAGAAGGTTCAGCAGGTAGCAATACCTTCTCGTGCTGGGTGACAGGCTGAGCCTGATTTTGTTGTCTTATATTATCCGGTTTGTTTGGCGTTGGAGTGTCATTCCTGTATGTCCGGGGCCGTTTTGTGCGGTTTGAATTGCGATCATGCTGATGCTGATGTTGAGGTTGATTCTGTGGCTGAGACGACTGATATCCCTGCCCCTGTGAGTTATATTGCGGAGACTGTGAGCCTGATGTTTGCTGTGCAGGCTGTGAGCCTGAAACCTGCTGCTGAGGTCTGGAAGGCATCGGTTGCCAGGCTGACTGTTGCGGCTGTCTTGGTTGTTGTTGCTGCAGAGATTGATTCTGTTGCTGGATAGTCTGTCCCTGCTGACCCTGATTATGCTGCTGCTGAGATTGTTTCTGGGGTTGTCCCTGTTTCCACTCCTGGTTACCTTTCGAAGGCCGGCCCCTTTTTTCATTTCTTCTTTCTCCCTGCCGGGGCTGCTGACGTTCGTCATTAACCGGTCTGGGTTCTTTAGCAAATTGTTGTTGTGTTGCCAAAGGTTTGTCAGTTCTTGCTGTTTTGCGGGCTTCGGCAGCATCAATTGCCTGTTGGTCAAGGATCTTGTATATCAGATCTTGCTTCTTAAGGAGCTCGGCTCTCTTAATTTTGAGCTGCTTAGCTATTTCCCTTAATTCGGGAACCAGCATTTCGCTCAGTTCTAAAATATCATGCATATGTTAAATGTGTAGAAAAAATTTAAGATGAATTTTTTGGTGTTGTGGAGACTGATTGTTGAATTGTCTCGTTGAAGAGTGTCCGATTCACATCGGAAATTCACCGCAATATTAAATATAATAACAGTAATATACAAGTAACATACGGAAAAATAATTTGCGCTTATTAATCACCTTGCCGGATGTTATTGATATAGCCAAGAAAAAGAAACGGGGCACTGTTGTTTTTAAGAATAGTTTTCACTATAATTGTATACTTCAAAAAAATGTAATTTTTAAGACTGGAAGGTCCCCTCTATGCGTCAGTTAAAAATTACAAAACAAGTCACCAATCGTGATACTCCTTCTCTTGACAAGTATCTTCAGGAGATAGGGAAGGTTGACCTTATTTCTCCGGACGAAGAGGTGTCTCTGGCGCGACGTATACGTATCGGGGATCAGGATGCCCTTGCCAGGCTTGTTAAGGCAAACCTGAGGTTTGTTGTTTCAGTAGCAAAGCAATACCAGAATCAGGGCATGACATTGCCGGATCTTATTAATGAAGGCAATCTGGGGTTGATAAAAGCTGCACAGCGTTTTGATGAGACCAGGGGGTTCAAATTTATCTCATATGCTGTATGGTGGATAAGACAGGCAATTTTGCAGTCACTGGCTGAGCAGGCAAGAATAGTCAGGCTCCCTGTCAATAAAATAGGGTCAATAAACCGCATCAACAGGGCTTACTCAAAACTTGAACAGGAATACGAGCGGGAGCCATCAGCCCAGGAGATAGCAGAACTGCTTGAGATAGCCCCGGAAGATGTAAAGGAGGCCATCCGTACAAATGGTCGTACTCTGAGTATGGATGCCCCGATCAGCTCTGAAGAGGACAACAACATGTACGATGTGATGATGAACGAAGATACTCCGAGTCCTGATCGTAACCTGATAAATGAATCGCTCTCATATGAAATAGAAAAAGCCCTTAATACCCTGTCACCCAGAGAGTCAAAAGTTCTGAAGCTTTATTTTGGCATTGGCATGAAGCATCCCTATACTCTTGAAGAAATAGGTGAAGAGCTTAGCCTCACACGTGAAAGGGTCAGACAGATAAAAGAGAAAGCCATCAAACGCATCCAATTTACTACACGTTGCCGAATTCTGAAGTCTTATCTGGGTTGATCAAGTCAGTTAATATGAGGCAGGTGTTGTTTTGTTGTTCCATTTACCTCCTGAAAGGATTATCTTTTATGAATGATAATTATATTTGCTAAAAGCTTATTATAATGAGTCACCTTGTAGCTCCATCGCTTCTTGCAGCAGATTTCTCCAATCTCGCCGGTGAGGTTGAAATGATTAACGAAAGTTCAGCTGACTGGCTTCATCTGGATATCATGGACGGGGTTTTTGTACCCAATATCTCAATCGGGTTTCCGGTGGTGGAGGCAGTGCATGACCTCACTGAGAAGCCCCTTGATGTACATCTCATGATTGTTGATCCTGACAGGTATCTTGAACGTTTCAGGGATGCCGGCGCCTCCAACCTGACAGTACATTTTGAAGCATGCAATAACCTTCATCGTACCGTGACTGAGATAAGGAAGCTTGGGATGAAGGCCGGTGTATCGCTCAATCCGCACACTCCCGTCTTTCTGCTGAAAGACATACTGCCATACATAGATCTTGTTCTTATTATGACTGTTAATCCGGGCTATGGGGGTCAGACCTTCATACCGGGGAGTATAAATAAGATAGGAGAGCTGAGGAGCATGATTGATGAGGAGGGATACGAGGTCCTTATTGAGGTTGACGGGGGAGTGGATCTGCAAAACACGCCTGTTCTGCTACATGCCGGAGTGGATGTTCTTGTGGCAGGCAATACTATTTTCTCCTCTTCAGACCCTGTTGAAGTCATTAGAAGACTTAAAGAACCTCTTTAGACAACCATGTCTTAACGCTGTTGGTCCGGCTGGCATCAAACCAGCTTATTTCTTTATCTTTTGACCACCACGTTATCTGCTTTCTGGCATAGCGCCGCGTGTTACGCTTAATAAGCCCAACAGCTTTTTCAAGGGTAATCTCTCTGTCAAAGTAACTGAACAGTTCCCTGTAACCAACTGTGTTCAGGGCATTCAGGTTGCGGTAAGGCAGAAGCGATTTTACTTCTTCAACAAGACCGGATGCAATCATGTCATCAACACGTGAATTGATACGGGCATAAAGTTCACCGCGGTCGCGCGTCAGGCCTGCTTTGATGATTTTAAAATTCCGGGTTCGTTTTTTTGAGGTAAGAAATGATGAATAGGGCCTTCCTGTGGTTTCAGTAATCTCCAGGGCACGTTGTAACCTGCGCGGATTATGGAGATCTGCTTTTGCATAATATACCGGGTCAAGAACTTTAAGCGCAAGCCTGAGACCGGCAATTCCCTCAGAATGATATAAACCGGTATACTTATCTCTTACTGATGGATCGATGTCAGGGATGTCATCCATTCCATTACAGATTGCATCCATATAAAGCATAGACCCTCCGGTCATTATTGCAATAGAATTATCTCTGAAAAGGGTGGGCAGCAGTACAAGAACATCGCGCTCAAAAAGACTGGCACTATAGTAATCTTTAATTGAAAGAAACTGAACGAAATGATGTCTGACCCTTTCAAGTTGTTGTCTCTCCGGTACGGCTGTTCCAATAGCCATTTCACGATAGAATTGCCTTGAGTCACACGAAATGATATCGCATTTGAAATGCTCAGCCAGTTCAACCGACAGTGCTGTTTTGCCCACCCCTGTGGGCCCCGGAAGTACGATAAGGGTGTTATTCATCGGGCAGAACCCCGGGAGATTTATTCTTCCTCCTCGCTGTTCTCTATATTGTCAAAGTCAGAGAGGCCTTCTTCATCTTCAGAGTCAAAGAAAATCTCATCATCAACCACTTCCTCCTCGTCATCATCATCTGT
>CAZGDJ010000098.1:0-8413 GCA_964524635.1 uncultured Rikenella sp.
TTCCTGCCATAATTTTTGACGAGATAGACTCGGGCGTTTCAGGAGAAGTGGCATCGATGGTCGGCACTATTCTGGCTGATATGGGCGAAGCAATGCAGGTAATAAACATTACTCACCTGCCCCAGGTAGCCTCAAAAGGAAATGTTCATTATCATGTTTACAAGGAGGAGAGCGATCACTCAACAATTACCAGGGTGAAGTTGTTGAGCAAGGAAGAAAGGCTGACAGAGGTTGCAAGGCTTCTCAGCGGCAGCAAGGTTACGGATGCAGCTCTGCGTAACGCAGGGGAGCTTTTAAAAGGCAAATAGCCTTAAATTCTGTATTTATTAAAATCACTGAATATGATTACAAACCTACTCGAAGGAAAGAAAGGAATAATTTTTGGTGCTCTCAATGATAAATCCATTGCATGGCATGTGGCGGAGAAGGCCTGGGAGCAGGGGGCGCAACTGGTACTGACTAACGCCCCGGTAGCTATACGGATGGGTTCAATAAGCGATCTTGCAAAGAAGACCGGAAGCGAGGTCATTTCTGCTGATGCAACAAGCATGAAAGACCTGGGGATGCTTTTTGAAAGATCTTTGGAGTTGTTTGGTGGTAAAATTGACTTTGTGCTTCACTCAATTGGTATGTCTCCTAACGTTCGCAAGGGTATTCCTTATGCGGAGACCAGCTATGAGAATATGCTAAAAACATTGGATATCTCCGCTTTAAGCTTTCACCGTATTCTTCAGACAGCTTATCGTCTTGATGCGATAAAAGAGTGGGGTTCAGTAATCGGTCTGACGTATGTTGCCGCACAGCGCACACTGGCAGGCTATAATGACATGGGTGATGCAAAAGCACTTCTGGAATCAATAGCACGCAGCTTTGGATACATATACGGTAAGGAAAAGCATGTAAGGGTAAATACCATATCTCAGTCACCAACAGCCACAACAGCAGGCTCAGGTATTGCCGGTTTTGACTCTCTTGTCGATTTCTCTGACAGGATGTCCCCTCTAGGAAACGCAGATGCTGCTGACTGCGCTGATGTCTGCATTACACTCTTCTCCGACCTGACACGAAAAATAACAATGCAGAATATCTTCAATGACGGTGGTTTCTCAAGCATGGGTATGAGCCAGAGAGCAATAGAACAATACAAGAAAAGCTTTGATGAGTGTCCCGATAAGTACAAAGACGTAGAGTAAAAGGTATTTATACCTCTTTTATCAGCATCATGCCTCCATACATGGTGCTTTTTTTATTTTTGGTATCAACTAACCCTATCGTCATGCTTAATCTAATCATTCTTATCCTGTTCTATATCACCTTTCCGGTGTTGCTGATCTGGCTGACAATGAAGTCATCTGTATTAAAGAAAATAGGTGCAATAGTTCTCGCCTATGCCTTCGGTATTATTATTGCCAATGTAGGTATTCTGCCAAAAGGCAGTGAAGCATTCCGTGAAGCCACAGTAGGGCAGGACAGAGCATTTATTCCCAAGACGGAAGTCGTTGAGATGGCTGCTGCCGGAACTCTGTCAGAGCGTGATCTTAAAGCAAATAATGTTGCCGGCATTCAAGACTGGGTACAAACAATCCTGATACCCCTCGCATTTCCTTTGTTGTTATTCTCTCTTGACATAAAACGATGGCTGAAGTATGCCGGTAAAGGATTTTTATCTATGGTACTTGCAATTGTGTCTGTAAGTGTTATAGTGGCAACTGGTTACCTGATGTTTCATACTAAAATCCCAGACTGCAATAAGATCGGAGGGATGCTGATAGGATTGTACACCGGAGGCACAATAAATATGGCGGCTCTGGCAGTGGCCCTGGACGTTGAGCCAAATGCCTTTATCATGACAAATACTTATGACATGATAGTTGGAGGAATCACGATTCTTTTCTTTATCACCATAGGGCCTGCTTTCTTCAGGTTATTCCTTCCGCCATTTAAAGGTATTGGAAACATTCAGAAGGATAGTCCGGATTTTGACACAATGAAGCAGGAGATATCTGAAGAGTTTGATGACTATTCCGGGATGCTGACAAATAAATCGATTATGCCTCTTCTGGGAGCACTGGGATTATCTGCGGTTATTTTTATTATTGGATTTGGCGTTAGTATGTTATTGCCAAAAGTACCTCCACTGGTTTCAGTGATCCTGACTATAACCACCCTGGGAATAGCTGCATCCTTTATCCCCAAAGTGAGACAGATCAAAAAAACCTTCCAGCTTGGTATGTACTTTATAATAGCTTTCTCTCTGGTTATCGCCTCACGGTGCGACCTGAGCGTTATCTTCCAGGCTAAATATATCAGCCTTCTGCTGTATGTAACATACGCCTACTTTGGTTCCTTGTTGCTTCATCTCTTCCTTTCCTGGATATTCAGGGTAGATACCGATAATTATCTGATAACCACAACAGGTTTTGTTTATTCACCTCCGTTTGTGCCAATGGTCGCAGCAGCCCTTAAGAACAAAGACGTTATTCTTACAGGTATCGCTACCGGAATTCTGGGCTGGATAATAGGAAACTATTTAGGTGTGGCTTTCAGTGTATGGCTGGGATCGATCTAGAACAAATAGTTCAAACCGATTGAAAATCCAATATTCCCATCCTGTTCGTTAAGTGCTTTTCCGATATCAATGGCAATAACGAAGTTCTGACCCCATACCGGGAGGATGCTTATACCTACAGCATGGTGCAATTTCTCAGCTCCGGGATTAAAGAAATCAGAATAAATGTAAGTCGACATTTCATTGTTGAAAGTGTTCTGCAGGTCAGATGGGAGCGCTACATTCTTTGTAACCATACCAAGATCGTAGAAAAGATTCACCCCGATATAGCTCTCCTGCTTAAAGAGATTAAAATGTATTGGCTTCCAGCGTAACTCGAAGTTTCCGTAAGCAAAACCGTCACCTATCACCCTGTTCCTCAAAACACCCCTCATAGTGCTTGACCCGCCCAGACCCTCACTTGTGGCCCCTGTAAGAAGAGAAGTGATCACCTGTGACTGGTAAAAAAATGGTACATGGCCTCCCAGTGTAGTCTGATAACCGACGCGGTAAACGAAGGAAAGGTTTTTCTCTACAATGGTGAAATACTGCCGATGCGTAATATAGAATTTTGAGAATGACCAGTCGTTTCCAAGGAATCCGGGAGCGAACTCAATCCCCATTTCTGTCCAGAGACCCTTCATGGGGTTTGACCTGTTGTCACGGCTGTCCCATGTAATTCCTGCTTTAAGAGTGTTAACCCAGCCACCATCAGCTTCATTGGCAGAGATAAGACCGAGTGAATCACGGTATAATTCAAAGAGCCCGGGTACTTCCGAAGTCTGGGGAAGCGGATATTCCCTTCCTTTGTTCAGTTTGTCAATGTTTACCGAGCTAACCGTGAATTTATTTATTGCGAACCCCGCGCTCCACTGAAAGTGTTCACCTGCTATTTTCCCCTGCAGGTCATTCTTAAACCTGAACTGGTTCCTTTTGAACCTGTAGAACATTGTAGTCCTGTATGGATCTGCAGGCCCGATCTCTTTATCATATTTCATCCAGTCAATATTAAAGACAGATTCATAACCGTTAAAACCGTAGAAGTCAATTGCAGCATCGGGCAGATAGCTGAGGTCGCTGACAAGATGTACTGCCGGTATAATATGGAAAGACTCATACATCATTCTGAAGATACCGCTGCCCTTTGTGAAATGTGATATCTCAGTGTAAGTATGATCCAAAAAGTCGGGATATACACTCGGATCCCCGTAATTCCTGAATTCAACAAGCGCCCCGTATTGAAATCCGAGGTTGGAATCATAAGTGGTTGCCGGAAGAGCGCCATCGAACTTCCATCCGGTTTTTTCCTTCTTTTCCTTTTCCTGTCCAAATACGGAAAAAGCCATCAAGGTGATAAGAAGAGTCAACAAAGTCTTTTTCATAGGTGATGGTTTAGGTTGTTTAGGTTAAAGATAAAGAAAAATGATACTCATATCCTAATATTTTTAATATTGCTACCTTAGTGACATTCACAATCGGGTCAATGAGTATGATCATATATAATATCGGCATGCTGGTTCAGACACGGGAGGAGCCGGTTGCTTTCGTTGCAGGACATGATATGGCAAAGCTGCCATTCATAAGGGATGCATGGCTCTTGATTGAAGACGATATTATAGCTGCTTATGGGCATATGACAGATTTACCGGTGACTTCAGTCGCCGGTAAAAGGATTAATGCAGCCGGTGGTTTTGTTTTCCCTTCATTCTGTGACTCTCATACTCATATTGTTTATTCCGGCAGTCGTGAGATTGAGTATATTGACAAGATCAGGGGCCTCTCTTATGAGGAAATTGCCAGAAGGGGAGGCGGAATATTAAACTCAGCCCGTCTTCTTCATGAGACATCGGAGGAGGAACTCTTCAGACAATCAATGGAACGGGTTAATGAAGTAATCGGGTTTGGAACAGGTGCTCTGGAGATAAAAAGCGGATACGGTCTTTCTACCGGAGATGAGATTAAAATGCTCAGGGTGATTCAGCGGATAAAGAGAGAATCGCCTCTTGCTGTCAGGGCTACTTTCCTTGGAGCACATGCCATTCCGACAGAATTCCGGGAGAATAGGAATGGATATATTGACCTCATTGTCAATGAGATGATACCGGCAATCGCGGCTGAGCGGCTGGCAGACTATATAGATGTCTTTTGTGACAAGGGTTTCTTTTCAGTTAAAGAAACGGAACGAATACTGTCAGAAGGTGCAAAATTCGGGCTGAGACCAAAGATGCATGCAAACGAGCTTGACTACTCCGGAGGAATACAGACAGGCGTTAAATTCAACGCTCTTTCGGTTGATCATCTTGAATATACCGGTGATGAAGAAATAGCCTCATTATCAGGTAGTGGAACCATGCCTACCCTTCTTCCCGGAGCAGCATTCTTCCTTGGTATGCCTTATCCTCCGGCGCGTAAGATGATAGAAGCCGGGCTTCCTGTGGCCCTGGCTTCAGACTATAACCCGGGTTCATCACCTTCAGGCAATATGAAGTTTATTATGTCTTTAGGTTGTATCCGACTCAGGATGCTCCCGGAGGAGGTTATTAATGCCGTTACGTTGAACTCTGCTTACGCCATGGGTATTTCAGAGACCCATGGTTCGATTACTGTTGGAAAGAAGGCCAATGTTTTTATCACTAAAAAGATACCATCTTATGAATTCATGCCTTACGCTTTTGGTTCGAACCTGGTGGATGTTGTAATTCTGAACGGGGAGGTGGTATTATAGGCAAAAGGTAAAAGGCAATAGGAGTTTTATTATTAAAATATGGAAAGCAAACAGTTAATTGAATGTGTGCCCAATTTCAGTGAAGGACGGGACATGAGTATTATCAGGCAGATAACAGATGAAATAGAATCTGTTGACGGAGTCAGGTTGCTGGATGTTGATCCGGGGCATGACACAAACCGCACTGTTGTTACTTTTGTGGGAGAGCCTGTGGCTGTGTGTGAAGCTGCTTTTCTTGCTGTAAAGAAAGCTTCTGAAATAATTGATATGTCAAAGCATACCGGTGCACATCCGCGCAT
Organism: uncultured Rikenella sp.; assembly: GCA_964524635.1. Lineage (GTDB taxonomy): Bacteria > Bacteroidota > Bacteroidia > Bacteroidales > VadinHA17 > SR-FBR-E99. The sequence continues at coordinate 5,573 of CAZGDJ010000098.1, forward strand.
GGGTGCCACTGATGTATGCCCGCTGGTGCCTGTGGCCGGCTTAACAATGCAGGAAACGGTTACCTATGCACGTACTCTTGCAGAGAGAATAGGGAAAGAGATAGGGATCCCGGTCTATTGTTATGAAGAGGCAGCTTATGAAGAGAAGCGCAGGAATCTTGCCAGCATAAGATCCGGTGAATATGAAGGATTGCGAAAAAAGCTTGATGACCCCGCATGGAAACCTGATTTTGGCCCGGCAGTATTCACTCCCAGGACAGGGGCAGTGATAGTAGGGGCCAGGGATTTCCTGGTAGCATATAATGTGAATCTGAACACGACTTCCACGCGAAGGGCGAATGCCGTTGCATATGATGTAAGAGAACGCGGGCGTGAGATGCGGGAGGGAGATACTGTAACCGGAAAAGTTGTAAAGGACAAGGATGGCAACCCGGTAATGATACCGGGGTCACTTAAATCGGTAAAAGCTATCGGGTGGTTCATTCCTGAATATGGAATAGCCCAGATTTCTATGAACCTTACAAATATCGGAGTTACGCCTGTTCATGTAGCTTTTGATGAGGTATGTAAGAAAGCTGAGTTACGCGGAATAAGGGTAACCGGTTCGGAACTGGTGGGATTGATACCACTCAAAGCGATGACTGACGCCGGCGTTTATTTTTTGCATAAGCAGCAACGCTCAGCAGGAGTGTCAGAGAGCGAGCTTATTAATATTGCTGTAAGATCAATGGGTCTATCCGAGATAAAGCCTTTTAAGCCTGAGGAAAAAATCATCGAATACCTACTGAAAGACAAAAATCGAAACAAACTTGTGAATATGTCCCTCAGTTCATTTATCTGGGAGACCTCATCTGAATCGCCGGCACCGGGTGGCGGTTCAATTTCAGCTGCAATGGGGGCTATGAGTGCTGCCCTTGGAACCATGGTGGCTAACCTGTCAGGCCATAAGAGAGGATGGGACGACAGATGGGAAGAGTTTGCCACATGGGCAGAGAAGGGCGCACAGATGCAGAAGAGACTCATTGAACTCGTTGATGAAGACACAGAAGCCTTCAATGGTATCATGAAAGCATTTGAGATGCCAAAAAAGAGTGAGGATGAAAAAGCAGCCAGGACAAAGGCCATTGAAGAAGCAACGAAGAATGCTTCTCAGGTACCATTGACTGTAATGAAAGAAACTGTTAAAGTTTTTGATCTCCTTAGTGCAATGGTATCAACAGGTAATCCAAACTCTGTAACTGACGCAGGGGTCGGGGTGCTTGCTGCAAGAGCATGTATAAGAGGTGCTTTCCTGAATGTACAGATCAACTTATCTGGTATTAAGGACAAAGAGTTCAGGGAAAAAATGATTAAGGAAGGGTATGATATTGATAAAAGAGCAGAGGCATTAGAGAAAGAGCTGATAGCTGTTGTGCAATCAAAGATATTGTAATAGTATAATTACCGGGTTACAATAAAAAAAAGGGTGACATTTTGGTCGCTCTTTTTCATTCCTTTTTCCGAAGCCTGAAGCTTCCTTCTTCCCTTCTTCTTATCTCTGTCTTACTTTGTCGTCTTTTCAGAATAAGGTAAACAACGAAAAGCACGCCGATAATGGCAAGAAGTAAAATATATCTTTCCTGTATCATTGAATCATTCTCCTTATTACTCTAAGCCTGTGAGTATATTTGTTCACATCATCATTCCATATACCCTGATGATCGACTTTGTCTGTCCTGACAGTGCCAGAGGCATGTATTACAGTTCCATCTGAATATAATAGTCCAGTGTGTGAAATTGTGTCACTCTCTCCTGAAAAGAAAAGAACATCCCCTGGTTTTGAATCAGACATGAAATTAATTATGTGTCCTTGTGCTGCCTGTTGTGAGGCGTCGCGAGGAAGTGCAATGCCATGAATCTTGAAAACAATCTGAATAAGCCCTGAGCAGTCAATGCCCCACGGAGTGCGTCCTCCCCAAAGATATGGTGCATTAAGAAACTGATGAGCCGTTGCAATGACTGAAGATGCGGGCGAAAAGAGAGATGCTGATTCTTTTGGCAAAAGATATGTTTTATCAGCTATGCTGAAAGAGGCAAAATTTTTTGATAGATTGAATAATTCACTTCCAGGTGCAACATACATACTGCCACCATCTTTTTCTGCACACTTTAGCTCGCATCCTGTTATAATACCATCGTTATTCTCGCGAAATCGGGCATAACCTCCCTGTGAACTGTCAATCCACCCTTCATAAGAATCAAATTCCATTGAGATTTTAATCCAGATACCTGAACTGACCAGTATTTTGAATCTTTCACCGAAAAGCACCTGGCTTACCATCTCTGATCTGTGTGAAGGAGATGATCTGAGTGGAAGGAATGTGACAGAGCAAATAAACAGATCCAACGGGTCGGTATGTTTTTTTTGAGGCATGGCGAAATGCTATCTCATATCAATGATCTCTACACCTTTATATGAAGCGGGATTAAAAACAAAGTCTGCTGTGTGCGGCTTGAAGGTCAGATCGTATTTCACAGTATTTAAAGTGATGGATATCCCATCTTTGGTTTTATATTCGGCACTTTTAAGATCATAAAGTGATTTTCCTATTTTCAGCCTTATACGAATAAGATTTTCGGATATATCTTCAGGGTAAAGATCAATAATCCAGTCATTTGATGTTTCTTCAAGCAGTCTGACTTTATAGCCTTCATTATACATTGTAAAAAGAAGAGAGGGTTTGGAAAGAAAAGATTCTTCCTCAGGGTCAGCTTCAGTGATTGTAACCTCATTTACATCCGGCAGATAGCTGTAGATTGTTTTGCCGTCAGCCCAGATATTATTATCTGGCAGTGTCAGTC
>CAZGDJ010000098.1:8423-9968 GCA_964524635.1 uncultured Rikenella sp.
CAGATCCTACAAATGTTGAGATACTTCCTTCTTTGGTGTCATTGGCCACAATATTAAAATCAATGGATACAGAAGGTGCAGAGGTGGCTTTCTTGCTGAACTCTGACATAATTTTCATTGCTTCAGGGTCTTTCTGACCCATGATCTTAAGGCTGGCAAGGAGTATTATCAGTATGAAAGAAAGCTTTTTCATTTTTCAGTTTGTCTCTTGATTGAGTCTCTTCAAAATCTGTTCCAGAGTATTAAAATCCTGAACAATGACTTCTCTGGCTTTGCTACCTTCAAATGGTCCAACAATACCGGCAGCTTCAAGCTGGTCAATAATCCGGCCAGCCCGATTGTATCCGAGCTGCATTCGCCTCTGTATCAGTGATGTTGATCCTTGCTGATGCTGTACAACGAGCTTGGCAGCCTCATCAAAGAGGGGGTCGCGTTTTTTGAGGTCTACTTCCCGGTTGCCATTGTCCGAATCGTCATCTCCCACGTATTCAGGCAAATGCAAGGCATCAGGATAACCATGCTGTGACCCTATGAACTCAGTCAGGTCTTCAATCTCAGGAGTGTCAATGAAAGCACACTGAACCCTGATAGGCTCACCACCCTGTGATATCAGCATATCACCCCTGCCAACAAGTCTGTCAGCTCCGGCATGATCCAGAATGGTGCGCGAGTCAACCTGCGAGAATACCCTGAAAGCTATTCTTGAAGGGAAATTTGCTTTGATAAAGCCGGTTATAATATTGGCTGAAGGCCTTTGAGTTGAAATAATCAGGTGAACACCAATTGCCCTTGAAAGCTGAGCCAACCGTCCTATTGGTGATTCAATCTCACGTCCGGCAGTCATGATGAGGTCAGCAAACTCATCAATAATAAGGACTATGTAAGGCATGTACTCATGACCTTTTTCAGGATTGAGTCTTCGGGCGATGAATTTGTCATTATACTCTTTAATGTTACGTGTCTGAGATAGCTTAAGTAACTCAAGCCTGTGATCCATTAAAATACAAAGCGAATTAAGAGTATTTATTACTTTTTTGGTGTCGGTTATTATAGCTTCTTCTTCACCGGGAAGCTTAGCCAGAAAGTGGCGCTCGATCTTTGAATATAGCGGCAGTTCAACCCTTTTTGGATCAATGAGAACGAATTTAATCTCTGAAGGGTGTTTTTTATAAAGCAAGGAAGTTATTATAGCGTTAAGCCCTACTGACTTTCCCTGACCTGTGGCACCTGCAACCAGGAGGTGAGGCATGCGCGTCAGATCAATGATGAACGGGTCATTGGTTATTGTCCGTCCCAGTGCAAGAGGAAGTTCAAACTTTGAGTCAAGAAAAGCCTGTGATGCAATAAGTCCTCTCATTGATACGGTCTCAGCTTTTTTATTCGGCACCTCAATACCCACTGTCCCGCGCCCTGGGATAGGGGCAATGATACGTATACCTAAAGCTGACAGGCTAAGAGCTATGTCATTCTCAAGCGATTTGATGCGATGGATTTTCACTCCTCTGTCAGGAACAACTTCATAGAGCGTTACAGTAGGCCCGACAG
>CAZGDJ010000099.1:0-9964 GCA_964524635.1 uncultured Rikenella sp.
CAGCTGCTTTGGTTGCAAGAAGAATAATATCCTTTTTCCCTTTTACCTCCGAAATCTCTGCAACAGCAGACACCGGAACAATATTATCGCCCGCAACACCACTTACATGAATTCCTTCTGTTCTTATCTTTTCAGCATAATCAGGGTACTTGGCTGCTATTACAACATTAAAACCCTTCCGGCAGAGCTTTGCGGCAATTATCCCCCCTACTGCACCGGCACCAACAACAAGGATTGAAAGATCATCTTTTTTCATAATTCTCAAATATTCAGACATGTTCATGCTAATTTAAGAAATCTAAATAATACTTCTCTGATTTCTTACCGGTGTTTTTGGCTGTTGCCTTTAGAATATGCCCCATTTTAATTCCCCCAAAGGGGGGAAAGAGTTGCTTTCTACTCCTTCCCCTTTGGGGGAAGGATGGGAAGGGGGAAAGCCATTGTCTTTTGCCTTTTGCCTGTTATAGCCTTGCTGCCGGTGTTATGCTGTGGTCTGTGAATTCACCCCTCAGGTATTTGAAATATCCTGTCACACCTATCATGGCAGCATTGTCAGTTGTATAACGAAACTCCGGCAGGAAGAGATTCCAGCCGTGTTTTAACGCCTCTGTTGAGAGCGCATCGCGAAGACCTGAATTAGCCGATACACCTCCGGCAATTCCTATCTCATTTATACCAGTCTCTCCTGATGCCTTAATGAGTTTGGCAACAAGTATCTCAATAATTGTTCTTTGCAGCGAAGCGCAAAGATCATTGAGATTCATTGAGATGAAGTTTTCATTTTCCTTCAGACTGTCACGCAGGAAATACAGGAAACTGGTCTTAAGTCCGGAGAAGCTGAAATCAAGGCCAGGTATGCGAGGTTTAGCGAAATGAAAGGCAAAGGCATTGCCTTCACGTGCCAGCTTGTCGATCGCCGGGCCTCCAGGGTATGGAAGTCCCATCACTTTTGCACATTTGTCAAAAGCCTCACCTGCAGCATCATCAATCGTATTGCCTATAAGTTCCATAGAAAGATGATCCCGCATTACAATAAGTTGTGTATGGCCTCCCGAAACCAAAAGGCATAAGAAGGGAAATGAAGGCATACGATTGTCTCTTCCCGGTTCTCTGGCAAAATGAACCATGACATGTGCCTGCAGGTGATTTACCTCAATTAACGGGATATTTCGCGTTAGAGCAAAACCCTTGGCAAACGAGGTGCCGACCAGCAATGATCCGAGAAGCCCGGGTCCGCGGGTGAAAGCAACAGCGCTTATTTCATCAATACGCTTTCCTGCAACGGAAAGAGCCCTGTCAACAACAGGAATAATGTTAGCCTGATGAGCACGCGATGCGAGTTCCGGCACAACCCCACCGTATGCTTTGTGAACATCCTGATTCGCAATGAGATTGGAGAGAACATATCCATCGCATATCACCGCAGCGGATGTGTCATCACAGGATGACTCAATAGCAAGAACTGTAACTCCCATCATTGCTTTGTTTTCGTCGTTTTTTCAATTACCTTCGCTTGCGGCATGTATGTCAATCTGATGGCCAAAATTATTAAAAAAATTGTCAGCTGGGTCTTAATTGTGGTAGCACTGCTAATTACAATCACTGCTATCGGTGTGGTACTTTTGCGTACACCCAAGTTCCAGACCTTTATTGTGCATAGGTTTACTGACCAGTTTTCTGATAAGCTTGGAACTCACATCTCTGTTGGCAAGATTTCCTATACTTTTTTCAATAAGCTGGTAATCTATGATATTCTCATTAAGGATCAGAACACAGATACGCTTCTGACAGCCAGCCAGATATCACTTAAGATAAAAGAACTAAGACCTGCTGAACAGATTTACAGGTTTGGAAAAATAGAGATTTATGAACCTGATTTCAGGATGATAGAAGACTCCGCAGGCATCCTGAACCTAACATGGTACATTGAGACACTTGAAGGAGACAAACAAAATGACTCCACTGCCAATATTTCTATTGACTTCTCAGACATCAAAGTTATTGACGGGGCATATTCGCTTATTAATTGTACAGATACTGTAACGAAGCCTGAACATGTGATTGACTTTTCAGACCTCAGGGTAACTGATATCAATGCAAAAATAGAAGATCTTAGTATCAAGCCCGACACGGTAAGCCTTAATATACGCGATCTGAGTTTTATGGAATCTAATGGCTTTCAGGCATTGAACCTCAACATGGATGCTATTATAAACAAAGACCTTCTATACTTCAAAAACATTGATCTGATAACCGATTCAAGCATGATCAGGGCGGATAAGGTCAGCCTTGTACCTCTTGATTCAGGAGCTTATCAGGATTTCGTGAACATGGTTAAGCTTGAAGTATCGTTAAACAGGTCTGAACTAAATACCTCTGACCTGTCATATTTCATTAACCCGCTATACGGCACCAATGAATCATTTTATCTGTCTGGCAGGATATCAGGAACCGTTGCAGATATGAGGGGAAGGAATATTGAGCTTGAGTATTCATCATCAACAAAACTTAACTGCAGGTTCGATATCTCGGGGTTACCTTCTTTTGACCAGGTATATATGTCTGTTGATATTAGTGATGTTAGCACCTGTGCGGAGGATATTGAAGGTTTCTACATACCTGGTAAAGGATTGCCGGAGTTACCTCCTTTGGTACATAACCTTGGACAGATCACCTTTAACGGTAACTTCACCGGATTCACCACTGACTTTGTGGCATTTGGAACGCTGGTTACTGAGATAGGCAACTTTTCCACCGACATCTCTGTCAAGCCTGAGGGAAAGAAAGACTTCAGATTCAAGGGACTGCTAAATGCAGGTAATGTCAACCTGGGAAAGATTTCCGGAAATGAAAAAATCTTCAGTGTTTTAGGCATGCATGCCAATGTTGACGGGTCAATGAGATCTTTCAGGCATGTATCAGCAAATATCAATGGAGTGGTAGACAGCGTGGGAATTAATGATTACCTCTATCGCAATATCTCATTATCAGGAACATATATTGAAAAAGTATGGGACGGTACTGTTTCTGTGAATAATAAGAATATAAAGATGGATGTGCTCGGCAGATTTGACCTCAGTGATACAATTCCTGAATTTGATTTTACGATGAACCTTGCCCATGCGGATCTTTACAAGCTCAATCTTGAAGAAAATGATACTCTTTTTAATGCATCAGCCCTGTTGACAGCAACATCTAAAGGTGACAATATTGATAATCTCGAGGGTGACCTCAGGCTTCTGAATTCAAAACTTGTTAATTCCAACGGCGAGATAACTATATATGACTTTCTTGTAAGATCAGGAAGTGATAAAGGCATTTCGCTTCTCACTCTCCGATCTGATCTGGCTGACGCAGAAGTAAGGGGAAAGCATACCTATGCCTCACTTGGAGTTGCGACAAAATCTATAATGGCAGGGCTGTTCCCAGCCAGGTTTCCGATGCCACCCACCCAGGAAAAACTGAAAGAAAACAATTTCACTTTTAATGCGACAATTAAAAAACTGAATAAAATCAATGAGTTTTTCGGCAATGGTATCAGGATTGCTGAAGGAAGTACAATATCAGGCCTCTTCATGGCAGACAGCTTAAAGCTGAAGGCCGGTTTTAAGTCGCCTGATATGGGATTTGGGAGTATTAAACTCATTAACCTGGTTATGGAAAGCTCCGTGAATGCGGGCAGAATGAATACATCAATTACCTCTGACACACTGAAGTTACCTGGCAGAGCTAACCTTGAAAACTTTGTTATTGGTCTTGGCAGTCATCCTGATACTATTAACCTCGATATGCGTTGGGATAACAATCCGTCAGGTAAAGCCATGGGTGAAATTAAGGCCCTGGGATTTTACAGCCTTAATGGAAAGTCCAGACCAGTGCTGACTGTCAGCCTTCTTCCTACAGAAATAATTTTAAATAATGCATCATGGAAGTTAAATCCTGCTCGCATAATGGTCGATTCGGCTACAACAAGCTTTGACAACCTGATACTCAACAGCGTCAGGAAATACATTAAACTTGATGGAATGATTTCACCTGACCCGAAAGACAAGCTGACTTTAAGCTTCGAAGGTTTGGATCTCGCTTTCATTAATAACTTATTCATTAAAAAAGAGAGAAAGGCAGATGAAAGTAGTTTCGAAATGAATTTTGGCGGTATAATTAATGGCAGCGTGGCACTGTCTGACCTGAAGAAAGACTTCCTTTTTGAAAGTGACATAATGATAAGTGATTTTGTGTTTAACAACACTCCTTACGGCAAGGTTGATGTTGGCAGTGAATGGAATCCGCAAAAGAAAGCTGCTGTTATTAATGTAAACAACGATTATGAAGGCTCAAAATTCTTTGAGATAAGTGGCACCTATTCTCCCTCCAGCAAAACAGCAGATATAACTGCTTCAACCTACAGAATGCCTTTAAATATTCTTAATTCAGTTGTCAAAACATTCGCTTCTGATGTAAGAGGGGTCGGATCGGGGACCGTAAGGTTATATGGTAAAATGAACCAACCATTCCTTACTGGCTCAATCGAGGCTGAAGATGCCTCCATGAAAATTGATTTCCTTCAGACAAGATACAGTTTCTCAGATAGTGTGAGGTTCACAAAAAAGGGCATTGAATTCCGTGACATTAAGATCTATGATGAAAAGAGAAATCAGGGTACTCTTAATGGCCTTCTTGCTCATAACTCTTTTAAAGACTTCGCCATTGACCTTAACATCAACATGAACAAAATGATGGTGTTAAATACAAAGCCCAAGGATAATGAATCGTTCTATGGGACAGCTTATGCCAGCGGTTATGCCGGAATAAAAAGCAATGCTGAAAAGATGACATTTAAGATCTCTGCCAACACAGAAGATAATACTGCATTTTTTGTTCCTCTTAACTCAAGTGAAACCGTCAGCGATTACCCTTACATATTGTTTGTTGATGCCAAAAAAGAAGACATCAAGGAGAAGAAAGGTGATGATATTTTCATTAAAAATGATAATAAGGGCCAGATGGAGCTGGATTTTGACCTGCAAGTGACTCCTGAGGCTGAAGTACAGCTGATTATGGATTCTAAATCCGGTGGTGTAATAAGAGGCACCGGAGCGGGATTGCTCAATATAAGCCTTAACAATAAAGGACAGGTGAAAATGTCTGGTGACTATGTTATTGAAGATGGAGACTACCTCTTTACTCTTGGAAACATTATAAACAAAAGGTTTTCGGTTGAAAAGGGAGGGACAATTTCATGGAACGGCGACCTGACCGATGCCACAATAAACCTGAAGGCTTTGTACAAGCTTAAGGCATCTTTATATGATATTTACCCTGACGATGCATTCAAAGAACGTATTCCGGTTGAATGCCAGCTTAAGCTGTCAGAGAAGCTGATGAACCCTGTTATAGGTTTTGACATCTACTTGCCAACCGCTGATGAGGAAACCAGGGAATATCTCAGGAGTGCAATAAACACTGAAGAAGAGATCAGCCGTCAGTTCCTTTATCTGCTCGTAATGAACAGCTTCTATCCGGATCCCTCGCTTTATTCTGCTGTGCCCCAGACAGCAACACAAAGCACCTCGGCTATTGGTGTCACAACTACGGAAATGCTATCAAATCAGCTTAGCAACTGGCTGTCACAGATAAGCAATGATTTCGATATCGGGTTCAATTACAGGCCGGGTAATGAAATAACTCCTCAGGAAGTCGAGGTAGCTTTATCAACACAGCTGCTAAATGATAAGGTGATTTTGAACGGTAATTTTGACGTGGGAGGCAAACAGTCAAATACCCATGCTAGCAATATATCCGGCGATTTTGATATCGAGGTCAAAATAACTGAAAAGCTGAGGTTCAAGGTGTTCAACAGATCAAATGATAATCTGTTCTATGAAACAGCCCCATACACACAGGGTTTTGGCATATTATTCAGGCGTGATTATAACAGGTTTAAGGACCTTTTTATTCTTCCTGAAAAAAAGAAAAAAAAGGTAAAGGTGCCTGAGGAAGACTCAGGGCAGTAATAACATTTCAACAAGATGCCCATTTTTTCCACCTTTGACATAATTCGGGAATAGATTGCCCGTTTTTTTAATATATTCGCCCGTTAGTGGAAGTAGAACATCAAAAACAGAAATTCAAACAGTTAACTTAATATGCAAACAATGGTATCCGCAAGCATTTTATTACAGGGCACTGCAGCCACAACAGCAGGAAAAGAGATGTCAATGTCACTGGCAGATCTTTATTTTTCCGGAGGTTGGGTTATGCACGTGATTTCTATTCTGTCACTTGTTGCCTTATACATATTTATTGAGCGATTACTTGTCATCAGAAAAGCCACTAAGTTTGACAGTAACTTTATGAACCGCATCAAGGACTACATGTATGAAGGCAAGGTTGAGGCTGCCCTGCAACTTTGCAGGACTACCAATTCTCCCCAGGCCCGTATGATAGAGAAAGGTATTTCACGCCTTGGAAGACCTCTGGCTGATGTTACCTCTGCTATTGAGAACGTCGGTAAAATGGAGATCTATAAGCTTGAAAAGAGTTTCCCGACACTTGCTACAATAGCCGGAGCTGCTCCATTGCTCGGCTTCTTCGGAACTGTTATGGGTATGATACAAGCATTCTATGAAATGTCACAGGCTGGTAATAGTCTTGATATCAGCACGCTTAGTGGCGGTATATATGTTGCACTTCTGACAACCGTATGGGGGCTTATAGTCAGTATCCTGAGCTACTTTGGATATAATGCCCTGGTAGTAAGAGTTGAACGTGTTGTTTTCAGACTTCAGGCTACCTCGGAAGAATTCATGGATATTCTGAATCAACCGGTAAAATAAAGTTAAATGGCAATCACAAACAGAAACAAGGTAGGTATAGCGTTCAGCAATTCAGGGATGTCAGATATTGTCTTCCTGCTGCTGTTGTTTTTTATGCTGACCTCCACCCTCATCCAGCCCACTGCCCTGAAGTTATTGTTGCCAAGAGGAACAGCTCAGTCAAACGCCCGGCCGATGACAACGGTCTCTATCACCAAAGATCTCAATTATTTTATTGAAGATCAGCCTATTAATATTGAAAACCTTGAGGCTGCATTGCAGGCAAAAGTGGGAGCTAATCCTGAGATTTATATCTCCCTTCATGCTGACAGAACTGTCCCGATAGAAAATGTGGTCCAGGTAATGAATATTGCCGCTAAAAACCAATATAAACTGATCCTTGCAACAACACCAAAATAGCTGGAAGGAGCCTCTTACCAAAGAAAAGAAACAGGGGATTGCAGTAAGTGTCCTCGTACACTTGCTTCTGGCTGTCTTTCTCATAACCGTATCATTCAAAGCCAGACCCACCATGCCGGTGGAAGTCGAAGAAGGATTGCTCGTCAATTTCGGATTTGACGAGACAGGTGAAGGTCTTTTTGAACCGGCTCCTCAGGTTGAACAGGCTCCCCCTCCTCCGCCTTCAACAGGCGAGGAAGGTGCTGATGATGCCATTCTGACCCAGGATTTTGAGGAAGCAGTTGAAGTAAAGAAAACAGAACCCACACCTGAAGAACTAAAAAAGCTTGAGGAAGCACGTTTAGCCGAACGTGAAAGACGTGCAGAAGCAGAAGCAGAGAGGAAAAGAATTGAACAGGAGACAGCTGAAAGACTAAGACGCGAGGAGGAACAGCGCAGGCTTGACCAGATAAATAACCGGACAAGAAATGCTTTCGGCAACCAGGGTAACGTTGGAGAATCAGGTACCAGCGAAGGAATAGCCGGCGGAGAAGGAAACCAGGGCGTTGAAACAGGGTCTGTGGGAGTCCGCAACTATGGACCAGGCGGAGGAACAGGTAATGGTACCACTTCTTACAAGCTGGGTGACAGGAAGTTTCAGTCTCTTCCTGATCCTATTTATGATTACCAGGGCGAAGGTATAGTAGCGGTGAAAATATCTGTTGACAGGTCAGGTGCTGTTAAAGAAGCTGTGCCCGGAGTACAGGGATCAACCACACTTGATGCATATCTCCTTAAAGCTGCAAAGGAAGCCGCAATGAAAGCAAAGTTCGACAGTAATGCCAATGCTCCCCTTCTCCAGATAGGATTCATCTATTATCACTTCAAGCTGAAATAATTTTCTTATTTGCTTCATAGAAGCTTAGCCAGCAGGTCTAAAATACCTGTCAGCTTGAGTGCTGATGCCATTATTGCCACCAGCAAAATAATGCGAACCACTTTTGGTCCCCAGCTTACAGCTACTTTTGAAGCTATCAGGGCTCCAAGTCCCTGTCCAATAGCCAGGATTATCCCTATAAAGTAGTTCACCTGGCCGCTAAACATAAAAACGATAAGCGCAACAGCAGTGAAAATGGCCACGATAACTAACTTAATTGCATTGGCTTTGGTGAGGCCTAATCCTGCACCCAGAACCAGCGCCCCAAGTAAAAAGAATCCGACTCCGGCCTGGATGAATCCTCCGTATATACCAATAAAAAAGAAAATAACAGAGACCCACCACCGGCGTTTTGGGGTAATTTTAAGAGCATGCTCTCTCACCCAGTTTTCAGGCTTATAGAGGATCAGAAAGAACATTACGACCAGGAGACCACCTATTAAAATCTCCATAATATCCTCGTTGATTTTAACAGCTACCAGTGAACCAAGAAATGATCCTGCTGTAGCAGGTATGGCCATCCATAAACTTTCCCTGAAACTGAATATCTTTTGCTTTTTAAAGCTCCATGAGCCGACTACGCTCTGAACCAGCACACCAACCCTGTTGGTTGCATTCGCCACATTAGCAGGCAAACCCAGAAACATCAACAGAGGTAGTGTCAGAAGTGATCCGCTGCCTGCAAGCGTGTTAACAAATCCGGCAAAGAGACCGACTGCTATTACAGCAAAATAAACGTACCATTCCATCTTTAAGCCGGATTATTTATAAAAATTTCTTTAATGGAATTGAGGAGATTATTTATGACACTTGAGTCTTTAATAATGTAGTCCGCTATTCCTTTGCGGGCAAGCTCAAGTACCACATCTCCTTTTTCCTGGGCAGACAGTATTATGACCGGAAGACCGGGATTCTTCTTTTTAATCTCGTCAAACACTTCCATTCCGTTCATAGGATCAGATCCTTCCCTGAGAAAATAGAAATCAAGTACAACCAGATCAGGTTTCTCATTCATGGCTGCAATACATTCTTCGCCATAGCGAAATGATCTCACCCTGTATCCTGCAAGTCCCAGACGGCGTGTAATCAGGCTGGTTACCAGATAGTCATCATCAACAACAAAAATCAACTTGTCTTTCACCCTGTTCCGTCCTGGGATTTAAATAAAATTGAAATACCTACGAAACAATATCACATAACAAACAAAGGGTAATCCTTCATCATTTTCTTAACCCTTTCTCCAACAGATCCCATTACTGTCTCATTTTCAATATTGCTTATTACTTCATCAATTAAACTTACGATGATTTCCATATCTGCTTCTTTCAATCCGCGTGTTGTAATAGCCGGAGTGCCAACTCTTATGCCAGAGGTAAGGAATGGCGACCGCGAATCAAAAGGAACCATGTTCTTGTTTACAGTTATATGAGCTTTAACAAGTGTGTTTTCAACTTTTTTACCGGTTATTTCAGGAAATTTATTACGAAGGTCTATAAGCATTGAGTGATTGTCAGTGCCATCTGAAATAACCTTATAACCTATTGCAATAAAGGATTCAGCCATCTTTGCCGCATTCTTCTTTACCTGCTGCTGATAAAGACGGAACTCCGGTGTAAGGGCTTCGCCAAATGAAACTGCTTTGGCTGCTATCACATGTTCAAGCGGGCCTCCCTGGGTACCGGGAAAGACAGCGCTATTGAGCATCGCTGACATCATTTTAATCTCGCCTTTCGGTGTTGTCACCCCCCAGGGATTCGCAAAATCCTTACCCATGAGTATTATACCACCACGCGGGCCTCTGAGAGTCTTGTGC
>CAZGDJ010000100.1:0-9954 GCA_964524635.1 uncultured Rikenella sp.
TTGCTAACTTCAGCAAATTCACAAGCACTGAAGAATCTGCAAAACTGGTATCTTCCGGCCCTCAACTCTGATAATCAACTAATGAATATCGCACTTTCCGTTTTATCTGTTTTCCTGGCTTATATTGCCGGGTCTATACCCACATCTGTCTGGGCGGGTAAGATCTTTCACGGAGTGGATGTCAGAAAGCATGGAAGCGGCAATGCAGGAGCTACCAATACCATCAGAGTTCTGGGATGGAAAACAGGAATACCGGTGTTGATAGTTGACCTGGCAAAAGGCTGGGTAGCAGCTTCTCTTCCCGTTTTTCTAAATGCAGCGCCTGATGGTTCAATTTCACTGACAGCGCTTGAGATTGGCTGCGGTATGGCTGCAATAACAGGACATGTCTTTCCGGTGCTGGCAGGTTTCCGTGGTGGAAAAGGAGTAGCCACAACATTCGGCGTGCTTCTGGCATTACACCCCTTACTGACTCTTATCTGCGCAGGAATCTTTCTTGTAGTTTTGCTGGCAAGTGGCTATGTATCATTAGGTTCAATGACTGCTGGAATTATGTTCCCCATACTACTCTTCACTGTTTTTGATACTGCTTCCCCGCTTTTAAAAATATTCGCAGTTATTATAGCAATTGCCATACTCATTACTCATGCAAAAAACATTGGCAGGTTAATAAGAGGAGAAGAGAAGAAGTTTATCAGGAAAGGCAACCGTCAGGGTTCCTGAATCTCTGCCATTGCTTCTGCAAACTGTTCGCCAAGGTCAATAAAACCTTTGCTGTCATAATGCCATGGATCACTATATTCATAGTTGTCAGTTGACGTAACCAGAGCGGCATTTAAATCACGGCTGACAAAATCTGTCTGAGACTGTCTTATAATGTCGCCAAAGGTCCATACAATACTGTCTGTATCAAGATGAGACTCAGAGATTCTACCAATGACGACGGGCATTGAAGGTGCATTAAAAGCCTTACGTATTTCGCCTATCACGAGTTCCAGGTTCTTTAAATAAACAGATGCTGAGTATTCATTGTCAGCATCACTCTCACCCTGCATCCATATTATCCCTGAGGGTATCAGCCTATCCGTTTTACCATCGCCATCAATATCCTCATGAGATAAAGCATTCACAACGGTAGCCTGAAAGTGATCGAGCTGGTTAATCCCGTTGCCTTCACGATAGTCAGGAAACCAGCATCCAAACCTGCCAGCCGCAGAGGTGTCAATAGATGTACCTCCCTTTGAATACTTGATAATGGCAATGTTATCCTCCGGAGACAGGTCCTTGAGTCTGCGGGCAAATGAAAGCTCCACACCAAAGCGGTCTGAGTAAAAGCTTGAGTCTCTTTCATACCTGAATCCTGCACCATGACCTGGTCGCAGAAGGCTCCATGATCCTTTGCCGTCTGCATTATCATTGTCTTTTGCTGTATTTCCGTGAAATATCCACACTCCTTCCTGAGTAGCATTCAATTCATCGGGAAGATCATTCACATACCCGTAGCCATCCATATTGGATTGACCCCCCAGATAATAAAGGTGATATTCTTTTCCTTTTCCTGTGCAGGAAACTAAAAAAAATGCTAGTGATGAGATAATAATCAGGATTTTCATGATACAGGTGATATATATGATACAGTAAGCAAATTGTCAACCTGAAAAGTATAAAGAATTTTGCTAATTTTATCTACCAATCTACTTGAACCAAAACAAAAATGTATAGACTATGGAAGGAATTAAAGGTACACGCACAGAGAAGAATCTTCTTAAGGCTTTTGCCGGTGAATCGCAGGCAAAAAACCGATATGAGTTTGCTGCCAAAGTAGCTAAAGAAGAAGGTTACGAACAGATAGCCGGTATTTTTTCTGAGACAGCACTTCAGGAACAGCAGCATGCGAAACGCTTCTTCCGCTTTCTGGAAGGTGGCATGGTTGAGATTACAGCATCTTATCCTGCAGGAAAGACTTCTACCACCAGTGAGAATCTTGCCGCTGCAGCAGACGGAGAACATGAAGAATGGTCAGAGCTTTACCCGGAATTTGCCCGAATAGCTGACGAAGAAGGCTTTAAGGAAATAGCTACGGCGTTCAAAGCTATCTCCTCTGCTGAGAAAGTCCATGAAGACAGGTATCGCAGGCTTCTGGCTAACCTGATGGGAAACAAGGTATTTGAACGTGATGAAAAAGTATTCTGGTATTGCCGTAAATGCGGGTATGTCCATTTTGGCACCAAACCCCTGAAAAATTGCCCCGCATGTTTGCATCCATTCAGTTACGCCGAGATATTTGCTGAAAACTATTGATCTCAAAGCAATAGTACTATGGCAGATGGTCACGAAATGCTCAGATTATTGAGCAAAAGACAAAGCGACAGAAGGTACCTTGCAAAACCGGTTGAAAATGAAAAGCTAGAGCGGATACTTGAGGCAGGAAGGATATCTCCTTCTGCATGTAATGGTCAACCCTGGAAGTTTATTGTGGTTGACCAGCCTGAACTCCGGAACCAGGTTGCATTGGCGACCAAGTCTTATAATATGAACACCTTTGTTGATCAGGCACCACTGCTTATTGTTGTAGTGCGCGAGAAGTCAAACTTCACATCCCGTGCCGGTGATCTTATAAAACAAAGGGATTATTCTATTATTGACATCGGGATTGCCACTGCATCAATCGTTTACCAGGCGACGGCAGAAGGGCTTGGTACTTGTATTGTAGGCTGGTTCGATGAGAAGGAGATACAAAATCTGCTGAAAATACCAAAAACAAAGCGTGTTGAGGTAGTTATTACAGTCGGCTATACTGATGGCTCACAACGGACCAAGATTCGAAAACCTGTTGAAGAGGTTGTCTCACATAACCACTATAAGTAAAAGATAAAAGCTGCGAATTACGCAGCTTTTTTCTATTTCAGTTTCTCAAGCGCTTCTTTGATGCGCTGTACGGCTTCTATTATCTTTTCATCTGATGTTGCATAAGAGATCCTTATGCAATCGGGTGCGCCAAAGGCTCCTCCACCAACGACAGCCACCCTGGCTTCACTCAGAAGGTAAAGAGCCATATCATCGGAATCTTTTATTGTCACTCCGTTAAAGGTTTTTCCAAGAAATGATGACACATCGGGCATAACGTAAAAAGCACCTTGCGGGACCCTGACATTGAGCCCTTTAACTTCCTTCAGCAAACCGCATATAAGATCTCTTCTGCGTAAAAATGCTTCCTTCATTTTTTCCTTTGAATCAGTCTTTGAAGTAACAGCCGCTAATGCGGCTCTCTGAGCAATGGAACATACCCCGGAAGTAAACTGACCCTGCAGCTTGTTGCATGCTTTTGCCAGCCATAGAGGAGCACCCATGTAGCCTATCCTCCAACCTGTCATTGCGTATCCCTTTGAAACACCATTGACAGTAACAACCCTGTCAGTTATTGAGGTAAATGAAGCCATACTGATATGCTTTCCACAGAAAGTAATATGTTCATAAATCTCATCAGAGATAATAAGGATATGAGGATACTTCTCAATCACACTGACAATGGAAGCCATCTCTTCCCTGGTGTAAACCATTCCGGTAGGATTTGACGGGGAGTTGAAAATCAGCACTCTGGTAAGCGGAGTGATAGCTTTCTCAAGCTGAGCCGGAGTGACTTTAAAATCACTCTCAATTTTTGTCTGGACAATTACAGGCTTCCCTTCACAGAAAATAATCTGGTCAAGGTAGCTTACCCAGTATGGGGCCAGAAGGATTACCTCATCACCCGGATCCACAACCGAAAGAAGGATATTTATAAGAGTATGCTTGCCACCTGCTGATACAATAATCTGTTCCGAAGAATATTTCAGGTTATTCTCTTTTTCAAACTTTTCTGAGATAGCCTTTCTGAGATCATTATAACCTGGCACCGGAGGATAGAATGAGTAATTTTCATCTATAGCTTTCTTGGCTGCCTCCTTGATATCGTCAGGGGTATTAAAATCAGGTTCACCAAGGCTAAGGCTTATCACATCGATACCCTGCTCTTTCAGTTCCCTGCTTTTTTGTGCCATAGCCAGGGTCTGAGACACTGATAATGACTGAACTCTTTTCGAAATATGCTCCATTTTACTACGTTGTATTTACGGTGGTGAAAAACCAAAAATAATCTATTATACTGAAAAAGAAAAGGCTTTGCATGGTTCAATAATGTCATTGTGTGGCTAACGGAAAAATGCGTAATTTGCATAATCCAAAAAAAGACCGCTTGAAAATTATGGACACCTTAATTGAAATATTGAAAATAAGCCTGCCAGCAGTGTTTGTTATGATAACCGCCTGGCTGGTAATAAAAAATATGTTGAAAGATGACCAGGACAGAAGGCATCAGGAAACTTTGCTGCAGACAGTGAAAGTTATAACACCCGTCAGGCTTCAGGCTTTTGAAAGGATAGTTCTTTTTCTTGAACGCATTTCGCCTGAATCATTGATTATGAGGGTTAGCAAACCTGATATAACCGCTCAACAACTTCATAGTCTGTTGATAACCACCATAAGAAGCGAATTTGAGCACAACCTGTCGCAGCAAATCTATATGAGTAATGAATCGTGGGAGCTGGTGAAGAATGCAAAAGAAACCATTGTAAGACTGATAAACAATGCTGCCTCCGAGCTGCCTCCGACAGCCACAGGTGAAGAGTTGTCACGCACCATTATTGAGGAGGTGATGGAAATGGATAAGGAACCCTGCAGGCTGGCAATCAGCTACCTGAAATCTGATTTGGCAAGAATTATGTAGGGACGAGCCCTGACACAGTCTCAATAAAGCAAAAAGGGACACGTCAAGACGTGTCCCTTTATATTTGCGGCTATTTATTATAGAAGGCTGATACTCCTTCTGACGAAATTGCTCAGTGCTTCTCCTTTAAGCATATTGTTTGCAAGCATGGCAAGATCAATAAGCTGTTTTACAGCCTTATGTTCACTGCCAAATCCTGATAATATTGCCTTTCTCTTTTCCTCCAGCTGCTTCAGATCATTCTTTAGTTTTTCAAGATCATCCTTCTCATAGGTGGAAACCTCCTCAGGCTTTTTCTTTGAGTGCTCCTTTTCCATGAAGTCAATTTCGACTTTGGTCTTATCTATCCCGGCGCTGTTTTTCTTCAACTCGTCACCATGCTCTTTCGCAAGTGATTCTGAGAGTGATACTATTAGCGGGTGGTTGGTATTCAGAACAAGGTTGTAACTGTCAGGCATTTCTCCATAGAAGGAATAACCACCGCCAAACTGTGACATATCCTTCATCCTGCGCATGAACTCGCTCTGCGTTAACAATATCGGCAGATCGTCCTCGCCCAGGCTTTCTGATTTTACCATGAAATGAGCTTTTTCATTGTCTGTGACCTGGCTACGGAATATCTGGGTAAGGTCCTCGGCCTGCAGGGAGGTGAGCTTTGATTCTCTCTCGCCTTCCTTTCTTATGAGATTCTCTATCACGTCAGAATCAACCCTGACATATCTTGACTCGGGCGTCTTAGACTCAAGTGCATTAATCAGGTGAGTATCAAGCTGCCCGTCAAGAACCATCACATCATAACCCTTTTCTGTTGCTTTTTCAATATATGTATGCTGGGCGACAGAGTCAGTTGTATATAGATGAATCAGTGCCTTATCCTTATCAGTCTGATTCTCCTTTATAATATTATCATACTCTTCAAGAGTAAAATACTTGTTATTTGTGTTTTTGTATAAAGTGAATTTGGAGGCTTTCTCAAAAAACTTCTCGTCAGTTATCATTCCATAGTCAATGAAAAGCTTCAGATCATCCCATTTCTTTTCAAAGCCTTCCCTGTCTTTCTTGAAAATATCTGCCAGTCGGTCAGCCACCTTCTTGGTAATATGACTTGATATTTTCTTGACGTTACTGTCACTCTGCAGATAGCTTCTTGAAACGTTAAGCGGGATATCTGGAGAGTCTAAAACACCATGCAGCAATGTCAGGAAGTCAGGAACGATACCTTCAACAGAATCAGTCACAAAAACCTGGTTACTGTATAGTTGAATCTTGTTCTTCTGAATTTCGAAGTTGTTCCTGATTTTCGGGAAGTATAGTATACCGGTAAGTTTAAAGGGGTAGTCAACATTCAGATGGATGTAAAACAAGGGATCTTCCCCCATCGGGTACAATTCATGATAAAAGTTCGTATAATCTTCTTCCTTCAGGTCTGAAGGTTTGCGGGTCCATGCAGGGTGTGTATTATTTATCACTTTGGGCTTGCCTGTATCGACCATTTTGCCTTCCTTCCATTCCTTCTCCTCTCCAAACTGCAACGGAACCGGCAGAAAGCGGCAATATTTCTTAAGTATTGATTCCAGCCTTCCCTCATCAAGGAATTCTTTGGAATCTTTATCAATATGAAGTATTATATCAGTGCCTCTTTCTTTCCTCTCAGCTGGTTCTATCGTGTATTCCGGACTTCCGTCACAAATCCATCTTACTGCAGGAACATCCTCCCTGTAAGATTTAGATATCACTTCGACCTTGTCAGAGACCATGAATGATGAATAGAAACCAAGACCAAAATGACCGATTATCACGTTTGCCTGTTCTTTATACTTATCCAAAAACTCATTTGCACTTGAGAATGCTATCTGGTTCAGATATTTATCTATCTCCTCTGCACTCATCCCGATGCCATTATCTGAGACGGTGATGGTTTTCTTTTTAGCATCAACAGATACTTTCACCTGCAACTCGCCCAGTTCTCCCTTAAAATCGCCTGCAGAGGCGAGGGTCTTTAGTTTTTGTTCAGCATCAACGGCGTTTGACACCAGCTCCCTCAGAAATATTTCATGATCTGAATAGAGGAACTTTTTGATTATCGGAAAAATGTTTTCTGTTGTAACTCCAATTTTGCCCTTTTCCATATGAATTATTTTTCTTGTTTATCCGGGGCATTAATATTCAAAGTGCGTGCCGTAACATCAAATATGACATAGTGTCAGTCGGATGAAGATACTTCATCAAGGAGTCCATTAAGTCTGGAACATGCAATCGCTATTTCATCATTTGAAATTGTCAGTGGAGGAGCTATCCGGAAAGCGTCATCGCAGAAAAGGAAGTAGTCAAGAAGAAGTCCGTGATCAGGAGCGCGTGAGATAATATTACCTATCAACTCTTTTCTGAACGGCACAACAGCTAATAAGAGGCCTTCGCCTCTGACTTTACATATTTCTCTGTGTTTCAGTAATTTTCTGAATTGCTTCTCTTTTTCAATGGCTGCTTCGGCAAGGTTTTCTTCAAGAATCACATCGAGTGAGGCCAGTCCTGCGGCGCAGCAAACAGGGTGACCGCCGAATGTAGTAATATGACCAAGTGAAGGATCATGCGACATTGATGACATTATTTCCTTTGAAGAGACAAATGCCCCTAAGGGCATACCTCCTCCCAGGGCTTTGGCAAGCACAAGGATGTCAGGAGTGACAGAATACCTGTACAATGAAAACAATGAACCTGTACGGCCGAAGCCTGTCTGAACCTCGTCAAAAATGAGCATGGCATTATGCCTGTCACAGGCCTGGCGCAGACTTTCAAGAAATCCACGATCAGGTTGTATCACTCCTCCTTCAGCCTGCACCGGTTCAATGATGACGGCAGCGGTGGTTGAGCTAACAAGGTCAGATGCCCCTGTTGAGTTGAATTCAGCCATTGTGGTAAACGGCATTAGAGGTCTGAAAGCGTTCCGGTATCGCTCTGAGCCCTGGATGCTCAACGCCCCGGTGGTGGAGCCATGATAGGCATTACGGAAATAAATGATTTCACTCCTGCCTGTATATCTTCTTGCAAGTTTGATAGCACCCTCTATCGCTTCGCTTCCTGAATTGACAAAGAACACCGAGCTGAGTGAAGCAGGTAATATGGAAGCCAGACGTAATGCATACTTCACCTGCGGGCTCTGCACTATTTCACCGTAAACCATCAAATGCAGATAACTATCTATCTGTGATTTAACAGCTTCAACTACTTTAGGATGCCGGTGACCTGTGTTGCTGACCGATACCCCCGAAATAAGATCAATATAATCTTTCCCATCAGGTCCATAAAGAAATGATCCCTCAGCTTTTTCTATCTCCAGCATCAGGGGAGATAGAGAAGTTTGTCCTATGTGTTCAAGAAACAGTTGTTTCAGGGAAGGCATTTCAGCGTGACATTATGTTGATATAGTTCATAATGCTATCGCGGTATGACTTACCAACCGGGAGGGTTTTCGGAGTATTCCCGATATGAATGGTCAGGCTGTTCTCACTTATTGACCGGATAACGCTTTTGTTGACCATATATGAGCGATGTATCCTGACAAAAAGACCAGATGGCAATTGTTGTTCAATTGCACGCATTGTAAAATGAATAGTATATTTTTCGTCTTTGGTAATGACGCTGACATAATTTTCAAGGGCCTCCACATACAGTATCTCTTTCAGTTTCAGTCTGACTAGAGTAGAGGCTTTCTTAATAAATATCTCTTCTTCTCCTGCATTCATCGGCATCATTCTCCCGGAATAATACTTCATGATTTTTTCTACAGCCCTGCAAAAACGTGAGTATGATATCGGTTTAAGCAGGTAATCAACACCGTTATGGTTATAGGCATTGAAGGCATGCTCCTCGCTTCCGGAAACGAAGATTATATGAGGAGGGTTTTCGAGGCTTGAGAGGAAGTCGAAGCCATCCATTTCAGGCATCTCAATGTCAAGAAAAATGAGTTCAATATCTCTCCTGGCCATAAGGGCATTACGCGCAGAAACTGAATCTGAGTAAGTGCCTGCCAATGACAATGAAGGCGACTTCCCGACAAATTCTTCGAGAGTCTTGCACCATAAAAGATCATCATCAACAATAATACAATTCATTTCTGAGAGGGCCACACAATTATAGTGCATGGACAACAAATATACAAAAAATGAGTAATGAAAAAATTAAAAAAAAGAGTCACACAGATAAAAAATGCCGTCTTATTCAGACGGCATCGTAATATTGTAAAAAAGGGGCGCTTGTGCACCCCCTAAAGTTTTACTTCAGACCTTTTGTAAGAGCTGGAGCAGCTTTGAACTTAACAACTTTCTTGGCTGGTACGTTCAGTTTCTGGCCGGTACGAGGGTTGCGAACAACTCTTGCGCTTCTTTTTTCAACTTTGAAAGTACCCATTGAAGGGAGCTGAAGCCTCTGACCTTTTTTCATAGCGTCACCGAATGAGCCTACGAATGCGTTCAAAGCAATGTTAGCATCTTTTAATGAAAGTCCTGCTTTTTTAGCGATGCTGCTTACTAATTCTTTTTTTGTCATAATAAATAGATTTTAGGGTTAGACCAAATTCTACTAATTGCATACAAATTTATTCCATTCTTAATCAAATGCAAGTATTTTATCTTTTTTTTAATTACCAACGCTTTATTTTTATGTTAAATGAGCATTTTCAGTGGTAAAAGGTGCCCATTTTTAGATGAATGCAGCATTTTACCTGTCACTAACAGCCCATTTTTTGGTATTCACAGCCTTTGTCATGATGAATAAAACGGATGAAAACGCCGGAATTTTTTTTACGGCGGAGAAAAAATCAAAAAATAACTATATTTGCGGCGGAGAAATGGCAGAGTGGTCGATTGCGGCGGTCTTGAAAACCGTTGTTCGGGCGACTGAACCGGGGGTTCGAATCCCTCTTTCTCCGCAGAGCTTAAATGGAGGGTGTCTCAAAAGGGACACCCTCTTTTTTTAGTATGATTATGTTCATTTCTTTTGCTCCTCCAAAAGAAATGAACCAAAGAAAAGGAGTCCGGGAAAGACAACCTTGCCTTGTTTGTCCGCCTGCTACACATTGCCATAAAGGCGCCACCAAACAAGGCGAGGTTCGCACCTTTCCCGGTTTGCCCGCGCACGTTTACAAGAGACAATTTTGTTAATAAGTATCTGATTATTAACACAACAACATA
>CAZGDJ010000101.1:0-3118 GCA_964524635.1 uncultured Rikenella sp.
CATTTTGAATGGTGATGGCATCAATTGTGACACCTTCTGATTTCATCGATTTTATGTACTTAACAAAGTATTTTGCATATGCGTCAAAATACTCTCTTTTCAGACTTCCTCCCTTTGATTCATTATTTGTCTTCATCCAGACTGGGGCAGACCACGGTGAAGCCAGAATCTTGATCGAAGGGTTGATTCCGAGGATTTCCTTAAGCACCGGAATAAGGTCCTTTTTCTCAGGTTCAATGCTGAAGCTGAGCATATCCGGGTCTGTCTCCCCAGGGGCAAGATCATCGTATGAGAAGATTGTATCACTTAAGTCAGAGGCTCCAATACTTACCCTTAAATAGCTGATCCCAATGTTTTTATCATTCACTGAAAACAACTCATTCAGGAGTCCGGTTCGGCTTTCCTGCGTCATCCTGTTAAGCAGGATAGCGCTTCCGCCTGTAAGACAGTTACCAAAACCATCAATAGCCTGGTACCTGACAGTGGTATCTATGGATATAACAGGATTCTGGTTAACAATACTCCCGAAATTAATCTTTGAGCTATTCTTCTGAAATAGGATATTCTTAGATGGATATGTTATCCATGCATCTATGCCGGTGACAGAATTATTGCTATCATCAGGATTATCATGAAACGGGCTGGCCTCCTCAACCCTGAAGCAACTCACAAAAAGAAGAAGCAGTATTAAAACAAAAGCTCTCTCTCTCAAAGTTTATCGCATTACTTCAACTTATATACTCTTACATAATCAATAACCATCTGTTTCGGGAAGATCAGATCATCTACTCCCTGAGCGCCGCCCCAGTTACCTCCAACGGCAACATTAAGAAGCAGATGAAATCTCTTGTTAAATGGCCACTCTTTGTAACCTGTTCCCTCATTTTTAAAGGTAAAATAAAGAGTATCATCAACATAAACTCTGTACTCATCAGCATCCCACTCAAGGGCATAGACCCGGAAGTTAGAGTAGCAGTCGGATATTGTGATAGTACCGGATTTCTGTGTGCCCTCAATATGATTATATGAATCAGTATGAGCTGAAGCCACAATGACAAAAGGATTATAACCTACATTTTCCATTATGTCAATTTCGCCGCTTGCTGGCCATCCGCCGTAAGCCCAGTCTGTTGGAAGCATCCATATAGCCGGCCACATGCCTCTGCCATCCGGAAGTTTTGCTTTAACTTCTATTCTTCCGTACAGCCAATCACCTTTCTGTCTTGTGACCAGTCTCGCAGAAGTATAGTGAAATCCACTATATTCCTCTTTCCTTGCAGTAATGTAAAGATTTCCATTTTTTACCTCAGCATTTTCCAGCCGTGACTGAGTATAGTATTGCAGCTCATTATTACCCCATCCTGTTGCATTGCCATCAACATCATAACTCCATTTGCCGGCATCGGGCAATCCCGTATAGTCAAACTCATCACTCCAGACGAGTGTTTCATCAGTATCAGGGTCGCCAGGGTATACTGGCTTTCCTCCATCTTTAACGCACCCCGGTGCTCCGAGCAGACCTATGCAAACAATTCCTAATATAGTTTTTAATAACATTTTCATTTCAATCATATTGATTATTCAAAACTGAATTCGTCGTGCAGGCCTTCGTCCGAGTTTGGGCCTATCCAAACATCAAATTCTCCCGGTTCAGTTGCAGTCACCTTACCATTGAAAAATGCAAGATCTTCAGGAAGAATTGAAAATTCTACCTCAGCCTGTTCACCCTTCATTAAATGAATGCGTTTATAGCCTTTAAGCTCTTTTATGGGCCGTGTGATGCTTCCCACGCGGTCATGTATGTACATCTGAACAACCTCGTCAGCATCATAGTCACCTGTGTTTTTTACCGTTGCCTTTACAATCAGTGAACCTTCCTGCCTTAAGACATCTGAGGAGAGAGTCATGTTGCTATACTCAAAAGTTGTATAGCTAAGCCCATAACCAAACGGAAGTAAAGGAGTGAACCCGTAATCCAGATGGAATGATCTGTATCCAAGGGAGGTCTGCGGGTTCTCCGCAGGAATGCTGTCAATAGGTGTCCAGGCCTGCTGAGATGCCGGTCGTCCTGTATTATTCCTGTAATAGTAGAATGGTATCTGCCCGGATCCTTTCACAAAAGTAACCGGCAGCTTTCCTGAAGGAGATTCTTTACCAAAAATAAGGTCAGCAATAGCCGGCCCTGCCATAGTGCCTCCGTGCCATGCATACATTACGGCATCTGCTGCTTTCATTTCATTTCCTATAGCCAGTGGCCGTCCTGCCATAAAAACTATTACCAGGGGTTTACCTGTTTCAGCAAGAGCTGATATCAGCTCACTCTGCGCCCCGGGAAGGTCTATTTCCCCGCGCGATTGCCCTTCACCAGACAATATCCACTCTTCACCCCCGAAAAAGAGAATTGCATCTGACTTTTTTGCAGCTCTGATTGCTTCGTTAAAGCCTTCCCTGTTCTTATCACGGCTGTAAGAAAGGCCAGGAGCATAATTCACTTTCTTTTCTCCAAGGACTTCCTTTATTGCTTTCAAAGGTGTCACTGAATAATTTGTATCACCGTCAAAACACCATGTTCCCAGCTGATCACGCTGAGAGTCAGCCAGAGGACCTATAACAGCAACCGAGGATATGTCAGTATTAAGTGGAAGTGTCTTATTCTCATTCCTGATCATGACCACACTCTGACGTGCCACTGTCCGTGCATGATCAAGAAAGTCAGGATTCAGAACTATCTTTTCAGCCTCAGGATCAGTGTAAGGATTTTCTAAAAGGCCCAGTCTGTACTTTACCCTGAGAATGTCCCTCACAGCTTCATCAATCTGTGCCTGTGTGATTTTATTTTCGTCGAGCAACTGTTTAATATTATCATAATAACAAGTTGTCACCATCTCCATATTTACACCAGCATTAATAGCAATGGCTGCTGCATCTTTTTCGTCAACCGCAAAACCATGGCTGATTAATTCCTGAATGGATGCCCAGTCGCTTACAACAAATCCGTCAAAGCCCCATTCATCGCGAAGTATTGTTCTTAAAGTGAATGGATTTCCTGATGTAGGCACTCCGTTAAGATCATTGAATGCTGACATAAATGTCTGAGCCCCTGCCTCTTTAGCAGATT
>CAZGDJ010000101.1:3128-9943 GCA_964524635.1 uncultured Rikenella sp.
AGCTCTGAAAGGTTTAAGAACAACATTTCTGAGGAGAGGCTCGGGAATGTAGGTTGTGTTATAATCACGTCCTGCCTCAGCAAATCCATATCCTACATAATGTTTCGGGCATGCTGCGAGTGATGTCGGGTCTGACAGGCTGTCTCCCTGAAACCCTTCAACCATTGCCCTGGCCATTGTTGAAGCGAGGTACGGGTCTTCACCACATCCCTCTGCTATCCTTCCCCACCGCGGATCCCATGTGATATCTATCATTGGTGCAAAAGACCATCTGATACCCTGTGATGAAGCCTCTATTGCAGATATACGATATGCTTCCTTAATAATATCAGGGTTCCATGAGGCTGCCATACCTAGCGGTATAGGAAAAACTGTCCGGAATCCATGTATTACATCTCTTCCAATAAGAATGGGTATGCCAAGTCTGCTTTCCTCGACTGCAACTTTCTGCAGCTCATTTATTTCCTTGACACCAAGATAGTTCAATACTGAGCCGCAACGTCCATCCCTTGCAGCCTGTTTTATATTCTCAGGGCCACCAAATGATCCTACATCAAGCTGTGACATTTGACCAATCTTTTCATCAAGAGTCATCTCTGAAAGGAGCTTATTAACTTTTTTTTCAATGTCATCACCGGTGTTTCTCATGCATGAAGATGAGAACATGATCACAATGGCTAACAACAGTGCAAATGGATTTTTCATCAGTTCAAATACTAGTTAATTATCAAGTTAAAGAAGGATGTTGTCTGCCTGGAGAAGGAGCAGACAACAATCTTTCAAAAATAATCTATTTCGATATGTATCTATCTTGATAGATCTGAGGAGAAGATTTAAGAGGGCATCATTGCAGATGCCCTCTAATCCCAACTATGCTTATTCTCCAAAACTAAAATCATCAAAGAAGAAAATACCCGCACCAGCATGTCCTTCTCCACCGAATTGGATCACAATTTTATCGTAATCCTCTCTTGTACTTACACCGCTGAAATCAAAAGTCAGATCCAGCCATTGATCAGTTGCCAGGTCGGTAAAGGAAACTTCAGTTTGAGTTGTATAGGCATTCCCGCCCAGACTGCTGTCCTGCAGTTTAACTGCAATTTTCTTCTGCAGTTTGTCATTTGTAATCCATCCTCCTGCTACTGCATTAGCTGTGGTGTAATCATTATATGAAGGTATATATACTTTCATCCTGATCTGATTCTGTGTAGTAAGATCAAACTTATATGTACCGGCCATAAATGACAAATTAGAGTAGAAACCGGTTGATTTCTGATACAGACATACTTTCGATGAGGTATTTATTGGCACAGGAGCAGGATTGGAATAAAAAGCATCAGTAAGAGACCCCATGTCTTCTTTATCCAGAACCACTTTTGCAGTAGCGCTCTCAAAATCTTCTGACAAAGGCACTGCTGAAACAGGTATTATAACAACCGGCTTGACATTTTTCTCCTTCGGAATAAGGCGATACCACCAACCGTTACCAACCTCTACAGTACTGGCACATTTCACATATAGTTCATCATCAGTAAGTGTTAATATCTGATAAGTGGATGTACCGGCATAATGTCCAAAAAAGGCTCCATCACTCAGTGTCAGTGTCTTTGCTGTTTCATCCAGGCTGTATGTGTATGAAGCCAGCGGGGCGTATTCAACATCAAAATCTCCGGCCCCCGGTACCACTGAAACAGTATAACCTAATGCTGCAAGTGCAACACGACCATTTTCGTTGGTATAGACATTGCCATTGTTAGTCCAGGTCATCGAGACTCCTATTTGCTTAAAGGTAAACTCCTGGGTATAAAGGCAGCTCTCTGTCTTTCCTTCTGCCGGACAGCTCCACCACCAGGGTGTTGCATCTGCAACAGGTCCCACTCCGAAATGTCCGTCATGATACTGGTCAAACACCCATGTTTTACCATCCGCATCGTCTGCTCCACCGGTAAGTGCATTATATCCGGGTGTATTAAGCAATGACATGTCATCTTCAGCGATAGTGATGGTTTTGGAAATACTGGTCGAACCACCCGGTGTATATAATGTCATGACAACCGTATAATCGCCTTTAAACGGGTATTTGCCAGTTACCTTTTCACCTTTGGCCTTTGTATTATTCGCCAGGTCCCAGGTAGCAACACCCGGAATTTCCGAAGTATTCTCAAAGTCAATCACGTTTGCCTTCGCCATTGTTGGCGTAGCTGTAAAGTCCAGTTGCTCGGGTACAGGCATTTTACCCAAAGCGTAATCGGAGCGTTCTTGCGGATCGCAAGAAGTAAAGGCAAAGAAAGATATTATTGCCAGTGCTCCAAAGATTTTTATATTTTTCATTTTTGTTTCCTTTATAGATTACATGATAATCAATAGCCATCGTTTTGGACTAGTTTGAACGCGCCCTCTGTTTTGTCTATTTCACTCTGAGGAATAGGCAAATACTTGCAATGATCATCCCATGTCCTTACTGAAGAAAATGCAGGTATATTTTCTGTCAGCAGGTCAGTATCACCCCAGCGGACCAGGTCCCAGAAACGCATTCCTTCTCCAAGGAACTCGCGACGACGCTCGAGCTTGATATTTTCACTTGTTGCTGGTATAGATGTCAGATCAGCCCGCAGCCTTATCTCATCGAGGCAATCCTGTGCAGTAATACCACCAACAGGAGTGACACCTTCTATAACGATTAATTCAGCTGCATTCAGCAAAGCCTCTGCATAGCGGAATATTCTAACGTTGTTATCATAGTTCAGGTCAACATCTCCCGGAGGAGGATTGTATCCTTCACGTGCAGCATATTTCGCCATAAACAATCCGGTATTCTGGAAACGTACAGAATAAGAACCATCAGGGAAAGAGTTGATGGAAGCAGCTCTGCGTTCATCACCGTCTTCATAGATAGCATATGTCTCTGTGCGCACCGGTCCGAAGCCCCAGCCACCTTTGAATGGTGATTGCCCTGCAAGGTTATTGGGAGATATAAAAGCAGGCAGGTTTGTTCCGTATCCCTGCCAGGCTGCGCCCCATCCTTTACCTTCAGGTAGCTGGTTAGTCTCGAAGATTGACTCTATACAGAATTCACCAGTTTTCAACCAGATAGCAGCAAAGTCGTCCATAAGGTCGTATTCAGGGCTGCCTATGATTTCAGCCATGTCAGCCAGTACTTCGTCATACCTTGATTCGTCTTTCTGATACATGACAACTCTTGCTTTCAGCATCTGTGCTGCAGCCTTGGTAGCACGGCCATCATCAGCAGGAAGTGTTCTCATTGGCAGCTTATCACCCTCGATTGCGAAATCAACATCCTGAATGATCTCTTCATAAATCTGATCAGCAGTGAGTTGCATTGCCATATATGGTTCGGGTAGATCCTCCTCAAAATATGGAATATTTCCCCAGAACTTCCAAAGCCAATGCATGTAGTAGGCGCGAAGGAAATGAGCTTCGGCTTTGTACTGGTTGAGATCTGCCTCTGATACGTTAACTGCATTTTCACAGGCGAGAAGCACGTTATTGCATCGACTAAGGCCACTGTAATATATGTTCCACAGACCTTCAGGTAATTCTGTGGCCGTGGCATCCAGCTGCGACAGACGGTATAGCTGGGCCTGATCACCTGCGTCACCGCCACCCTTATAGATGTCATCAGAACGCAGGTCAGACATTAGGACTATACTGTTGTAATTATAATTTGCGTAGCTGTCAAAAAGCAGAATCTGGTAACAAGATGCCAGATTAGCTAATATAGCGCCTTCAGTCGCAGTCCCTCCCGCTTCCTGCGAAGCCGTTGGATACACTGTAAGGAAATCCTCACCACAAGATGAAAATCCTATAACCGAGGCAATTGTTATTATAAAAATATATTTTTTCATATTCATCTATTGTTTAGGGTCAGAAAGTAATGTTTGCTCCCAGCGATACTGTTCTTGCCTGCGGGTAAATTCCACGGTCAATGCCTATTGTGGTATAACCTCCGGAAGCTATTTCAGGATCAAAGCCATCATACCCGGTAAAAGTCAGCAGGTTCTCACATGCAAGATAGACTCTAAGTCTCTGGATAGAAGCTATTTTAGATAAGTGACCTGGCAGAGTATATCCAAACTGTAAAGTCTTCAGACGCACAAATGAGCCATCCTTGATATAAAGATCAGATGAGCGCCAGTTCCTGTTTGGGTTTACTGCTGTCATACGGGGTATTTTGTTTGATGTGCCCTCACCAATCCACCTGTCAAGGATCCACAAAGGACGGTTCATTGTAGTAATATCACCTCTCTGAGCGAAATCAAAGATGTCATTTCCTAAAACACCCTGGAAAAACATATTAAGGTCAAATCCCTTCCACTCAGCGTACAATGTAAGACCTAATGTCCAGTCAGGCATACCTTTGCCAATTTTCGTCTTGTCATCATCATCAATCACTCCATCAGGTATAGGGTCTCCGTTAGTGTCAAGAGCGCCGGCAATATCGCGGAATCTTACGTCACCAGGCTGAGCATTTTCCCCAAACTCAGCATTATAGGCATTAGCCTCTTCCTGGTTCTGAATAATGCCGTCTGTCAGATAGCCATAGAAGAATGGATAAACTTCACCGTTCATACCTTTGACATAACTGCCAACACCTGATGGACCGGCAGTTTCATAGATTTGTTCACCAGTGGCATTTCCAAGTTCTATCAGTTTGTTTTTTAGATAAGAGGCATTAGCCAGAACGTTAAATGTGAAGTCATTTATTTCGAGCCTATAGCCAGCTTCAAATTCAAGGCCCCAGTTTACCATATCTCCTGCGTTGGCTATGGGTTCACCTTTACCAACATAAGCAGGGATAGGCTGATTCATCAACATCCCGTTGGTTTTCTTCCTGAAGTAGTCAAACCCGAAACTGAGAGCATCATTAAGGAATCTTGAATCGAAGCCCAAGTCAGTCTGTGCTGATTCTTCCCATTTTACAAAAGGATTAGCGATTGCTGCCGGGCTTGAACCATACTGCATTGTAGACAAAGTTCCCGATCCAAAATAGTAGTTCTGACCGCCGTTCATCAGGCTTGTGTATCTGAAAGCACCTATGTTTTCATTACCATTCATCCCCCAGCTAGCACGTAGCTTCAGAGAGTTGAACCATTCAGGGCGATTCTCCATAAATGCTTCCCGTGTAACATTCCAACCAACTGAGAATGAAGGAAACAAAGCCCATTTATAGTTAGGACCAAAATTGGAAGATCCGTCACGGCGAATAGTAGCCTGGAAAATATATTTCTCATCATAGTTATAACTCAGACGACCAAAATAGGAAGCCAGAGTATGAGCTGAGTATCCATCGGTTCCACCTGCAACGCGTTCCTCGTCCCTGTCGGCGATTGCATAATCAATATTCGCTTTGTTCGGGTCTGATTCAAGCAGATCGTAGTCATCGCCATAAAGATGACGGCTCTTATACTCCATTGCTGACTGTCCTACCAGGAAAGTGAAGTTGTGCTTTTCCGCAAAAGTCCTGGTATACGTCAATGTGTTTTCCACCTGCCAGGTAAAGCCACGGTGCATATTTGAATAAACAGAGCTCTGCGTAATATCCTTACCCTGAGTTGCAAGAAAATAAGGGAAAGTATAACCATCATTACCCCAGAAGGCAAGGTCGACACCATAACTTGATCTGAATTTCAGTCCCTTTATTATATCCATATCGCCCCAGAATGTAGAAACAATTTTATCAGAATTGCCTACACCTTTGCTTGGAGCATTCAGCATAGCCACCGGGTTTGCAATTTCCTGAAATCCGGCTGGCGGGATAGAAAACACATGACCATCAGGGTCAGTAACTGCATAGGGATGAGAAGCCAAGACTGCCTCAGGGTTGAGTGCATAAACAGGAATAGTGGGATCAAAAGTCAGGGCACTTCCCAGGACGGATCCATATTCTGAGTTAGCCTCAATACTTGATGATTTTGTCCTTGAATAACCCAGATTCATTCCTATTTTAACAGCATTAAGGTAAGAGCGATCCTTTGCCTCATATATATTATATGTATTATTGGATCTTATGCTCATCCTGTTGTAATTTGACTTGTCATAATTACCGCCTACTATACCGGCCTGATCAAACAAACCAAAAGACAAGAATGAAGTCACCTTGTCAGAACCACCTGTAATTGAAATCTGATGGCTTTGAACAGGAGCATTGTAGTAAAATGTCTGATCCTGCCAGTCAGTTCCTTCACCAGCCTCATCAATCTGTTCCTGAGTATATCTTGGTATATTGCCATCATTTATGGCTGCTTCATTCATTACAGTCATATATTCAGTTGCATTTAAAACTGATTTTTTTCTCCATGGGTTCTGCCACCCATAAGAAAAATCATAATTTACCGTAGCCTTCGAAATACTACCTGATTTTGTTGTGACCAGTATAACACCGTTTGCAGCGCGAGCTCCGTAAATTGCAGCAGATGCGGCATCTTTTAGGACTTCCACTGACTGAATATCGACGGGGTTCAGATAATCAATACCACCACCAACCGGCATACCGTCGACAATGTAAAGAGGTTCACTGCTGTTTACTGTTCCTATACCACGGATTCTGACTTTTGAATCCGCTCCCGGCTGACCCGAGCTTTGGGTAATCTGAACACCGGATACTTTTCCTTTCAGGACATTTTCAACACGAGTAGGTGCTGTTCTCTCAAGATCTTCTGATCCCACCCGGCTGATAGCAGCTGACACGACACTCTTTTTCTGAACGCCGTACCCGATAACGACCACTTCATCAATAAGTGAAACATCGGAAACCAGCGTGACATTCAGTGTTGTGCTGGTTGTAATTAAAATCT
>CAZGDJ010000102.1:0-9854 GCA_964524635.1 uncultured Rikenella sp.
CATCCATTTTGTAGGATCAATCAAGAATTCATCTCAGTGCAGATTCATCTCAATGCCTGACAGCACTTTACATGCATACGCTCCGGGCGACATAAATGGTTTCAGATTTATTGACGGCAAATACTTTACTACTGAAGAAATATCTTTCGGTGATGAGAAAAGGGAAGTGTTTATTGAATGGCTTTTAAAAGGAAAGGCAAGCCTGCTGACATATTCTGCACCTGATACGGAAGTAAGATACTTTCTGTTGCCTGAAGGAGATTCTCTTCATGAGTTAGTAAATACTAAGCATTACATTGATGTCAGGGGTGTACCTTCTGAACATCAAAGGAAAGAATATGTCGGATCACTTTTATATTATTTAAAGGATTGTCCCTCAATTAAAGCTGATGTGGAGAATGTGACATTAAGCACCAAACCCCTGATGAAGCTGGCCAGAGAGTATCATGAAATAACATGCCCGGGAGAGGAATGTCTGATCTTTGAAGACAAGACCAGGAAAACCAGGTTAGAGATAGGTGCTACCACAGATATGGTTTTTTCACAGCTCAGGTTCAACAATGTAAGCGTAAAAGAGGCTGCTGAAATGACAAATTCATTCGGGTTTGGCATTGGATTTAACTTTTCAAACCTGCCACTTGTTTCACCAAAGTTCTCGATAAGCATAAGTCTGGCATATCATCACCCTGTATATAAATATAACGTTGAAGAAGCATCGGGATGGGTTGGATACATAGAAACTGAAAACAGAATAACTGAATTCAGCAATATAAGGGTTCCGATTCAGGTGAACTATTTATTTACGCAAAGTAAGTTTTCACCCTATATTTCTGCCGGAGCAGTTGTGAACCTGAGATTCGGATTCAAAGAATACAATGAATTCCTGTTGAGATATGTTACTAATCACGATGGAGGATATGATCTTGGTTTTACTACAGCACAGATAGGAATAACGCCGGGTTGCGGTTTACGATACTCAGTATCACCAAAGACAGCCGTTAATATCGGGTTTAACTATGAATACGCCTTCAAGTTTTTCGGGACATGGAATATGGACAAATCTGTAAATAATAATTATGTAATACAGGCCTCTTTTTTCTATAAGTTAAAATAACATTCTGCCTGATAATTAGCCGTTTTTTTTATAGTTTTAATCCCTGCAAATCCGGCGGAATTTGTTTGCTTTGTCGCCCTTTGCTTCTTACATAACTGATTTGTGACTGGGGAATACGGGTGTGATCAGAAAGTATAATAACACAATAATAGCATTCCAGGCTCTTCTGTTTGCATGTTGCCTGGTCTTCTTTGGTTTTTTTCTCAGGTATCATATGTATTTTGTTGAGCAGCTACAGGTCTTCCTGCTGACCTTTGATCATTTTACAGAATACCTTGCAAAACCTGCCTTCCTTGCATCTTATATCGGTGATTTCCTGACTCAGTTTTACTGGTTGGGATGGGGGGGGGCCGTGGTGATTACAGCCACACTTACGGTACTCTGGAAATCAACGGAATTTCTTCTTAAACGGCTCATAAAAGGTTATATTCCCTTCATTCTTTCCCTCGTCCCCGTGGCTTTCAGCTGGATAGCACTGTGCAATCCTGAATACCCTCTCTCCAATGTCATATCGCTTATTATCAGTGCTTTTTTTGCTGCTTTTTATGTATCGTTGCGATCTTCCAAGGCCAGGACTGTCTGTGGCATAGTATTTCCGGGTTTGGTTTATGTACTTGCCGGGAGCAGTGTGGCCATTTTTGCCGTAGTGGCAATTATTTATGAAGCTTTTTATACCGACAGCAATAAAGATATTTCAGGAAAAGTAACCAACCTGGTTATTCTGGCAGTAAGTACTATAGCTGTTCCACTGGTCACTAAAGATGTTTTTACACTTTCAGCAGGGCAGGCGTTTACCTATTTGTCTTCGATGACGTTAAATGCTGACTACCGCCAGTTCCTGCCTTTGTTTGCAGCCGTTATCTCTGTACTGATCGCATGTCTGCCATGGAACAAGATCATTGGTAAAACACACTCATTATTTTTGCATCTGATACAGTTTATAATTCTGGCAGCCATTCTTATACCCGGGATTTTTCTATTTGCTGATTTTGAACTGGAGAAAATCCTGAGGCTTGATCACGAAGCAAGTAACCAGAGATGGGCTAAAGTATACAGCTTATCAAGGAAATATGACATGCGTAATAATTTATCATCATATTATGCAAATATTTCTCTGGCAAAACTAGGTAAGATGCCTGATGAACTGATGGAGCATTATCAGCCTGCCGCAACCGGCCTTTTCATACCGGTAGATGCCAATGAAAATTATCTGACAATAACATTTAGCAACGAGGTTTATTGGGAACTTGGTGATGTTAATGCTTCACAACACTCAGCCTTGCTGGGCACTGTTTTTTCTCCCAGGGCGCAGAATAGTCGCCTGATGAAACGGATTGCTGAGATCAATATAGTCAACGGTGAATATGCTGTTGCAGAGAAGTATTTAAAAATACTTGAAAAGACCATGTTCCACCGGCGATGGGCTTCCGAGCGCATCAGGTACCTGTACAATGAGGATGAATGCAGCAAGGCGGAATGGATCACTGAGAAAAGAGCATTTATTCCTTTAAGAGATATGTTAACGGATAGGAATGAATATGTTAATACGCTCAGGATGCTTGCAGATAACCACCCGGATAACCGTATGGCTATTGACTATCTGTTATGTTACCACCTCCTTAGCAAAGACCTGAATACATTTGTGACGGATTTTGACAATTATTACAAACCGGAAATGGATCCGTTGCTGCCAAAAGTATACCAGGAGGGGCTTCTTATAAAAATCGTTACAGGAGAAAAGAAGCCTGACGATTTTAAAGACTTCCGGTTCAATCCTTTGATAATAAAGAGAATGGCTGAATATACTGATCTGTATGACAAGAACAAAGGCAACGGTAAGATGTTATATAAAGATTATGGCACGACCTATTGGTATTATTATCATTTTGCAGTAATGAAGTCAGAATGAGAAGGCATATTCTCATAAAAAATCCCTTTACCGGCCTGCTCCCTGAGAGGAGGGAGGCGAATTATTTGATTTCGTCACCCGAGGATATTGGGAAAGGGATCTTCTTATATATGAAATTGACTATCCCTTTGTTTTTTCTAATGCTTGCTGGCTGCAGCATTAATGATAATAAGGAAATCATTGTGGATGAAAATTATCCTTCGATTTATCCCGATTATGTAAAT
The DNA here is from genome assembly GCA_964524635.1 of uncultured Rikenella sp. GTDB lineage: Bacteria > Bacteroidota > Bacteroidia > Bacteroidales > VadinHA17 > SR-FBR-E99. The sequence goes on from CAZGDJ010000102.1 coordinate 3,248, forward strand.
GTCACCATACCCTGTAATATTGCCCCGCTGAATTTTAAGATCACCGGAGAGTGCCGGAAAGTTGATGTGACGCTTGCAGGTAAAAGCAGCTCCATAAAGATACAATCCGGTTATAAGATTAAAATACCAATAAAGAAATGGAAGCAGCTTCTTGAGGAGCAGAAAAATGATTCTGTAACTGTAAAGGTGACTGCCCGGTTGAATAGAGGGTGGGTTTCCTTTAAACCTTTTTCTTTTTATGTCTCATCTGATAAAATAGACCCTTTCCTTTCTTACAGGTTGATAGAGCCGGGATATGAGGTATGGAATAAACTACAAATATGCCAGATGAACCTGGAGAACTCAAATGAGAAAGTGATCATTGACAACAATTTGCTTGACAGAGGATGCGTCAATTGTCATATCTTTTCTGAACAGGATGCTTCGAGATCGTTTTTTCACCTGAGGAACAGTAATGGCGGAACAATGATACAGGAGAACGGTGAATTCAGGAAAATTAAAACATCTACTGACAGTACCATTTCATCATGTGTCTACGGTAACTGGCATCAAAATGGCCGTTTCATTGCATTTTCAACCAATGTTATCATCCCCGGTTTTCATTCAATAAATAACCTTCGTCTTGAAGTATATGATACAATATCAGATGTTGTAATACTGGACATTAAAAAGAACGAGATCATTACCAACAATGTTATTTCAGACGACAGCCGGTTTGAAACTTTCCCTGTCTTCTCGCCGGACGGAATGAAGTTATATTTCTGTTCTGCGCCAGAAATAAAAATGCCTGAAAACTACCAATCTGTTAAATACAGCCTCTGTTCAGTTAGTTTTAATCCGGAAACAGGAACTCCGGGAACTGACGTTGATACTCTGATCTCAAGTATCAGAACTGGTAAGACTTTAAGTCAGCCCAGACCATCTCCTGACGGGAAATACATCCTTTTTACATCATTTGATTATGGCAATTTCCCGGTCTGGCATAAAGAAGCTGACCTTTATCTCCTTAAACTTTCGGATCTGTCAGTGGACAAAATGACTCTTGTCAATTCTGATAATGCTGATTCATATCACAGCTGGTCATCAAACAGCCGCTGGTTTGTTTTTGCCAGTAAGCGTGAAGATGGCATGTACGGTAAACCATATTTTGTCCATGTTGATGAAGACGGTAAGTGCGGTAAGCCATTCCTGATGCCGCAGAAAAACCCTGACTTCTATGATTTTTTCATGAAATCATACAATATACCTGAATTGTCAAAAGAACGGGTTCCTTTCAACCCGGCCGGTGTGAGGAGCGCTTACAAAAAATTGCGGGGAGAAGTAGTTAATTTTGCCTCCAGGTAAATAACTGGATATCAGACTTCTTTATTCTTTCCGGATATTGTTTTTGGTAGTGGAATTTAAGATAAAAACCGTAGTTTTGTTTAGAATAAAATTCTTGGGAAATGGAAGACAACAGACTGGTTAGAAATATTGAGTATGCATTTACCGGACTTTTCTTTTTGGCGGTCTTTATCTTCTTTGCTTTCTTTTATAATAATCACCTGCACTTTAAGGAGCAGACACAACTGTTCCTTTTTTCCGGTGATTATTTTACCTCCAGGATAAGACTGCCGGGAGGATTCTCAGGGTATACAGGCAGCCTTTTGACGCAGTTTTACTACTGGTCATTTGCCGGTCCTTTGATTATTGTCTTATTACTTTTTGGGATACAACAGCTTACGCTGAAAATACTGAGAAAACTAAACAGCAATCCATCGTTTTTCCCGGTCAGCTTTCTGCTGCCTTTAAACGGAGCGTTGGTTTTGTGCGATGAATTCTATCCTTTATCCGGAATAGCAGGACTGCTGCTTGCCCTACTGGCTGCATCAATCTATATCAAAGTCAGAGACAACAACAGAAGATTTTATTATGGGATACTGTTGTTAGTAATTACATACTGGCTTGGCGGAGGATCATTTTTCATGTTGCTGGCAATCATGGTCATGTATGAGATTTTGATGGCACTAAAATCAAAGAGGGTGAAGGAAGCCAATGAGAAAGCGGCGTTTAAAAGACTTAAATTATGGCAGTTAGTATTATTTGTTGTGATAGCTCTTGGAATCCCCTTATTGGTACAACGTTTTCTGGTTCAGCAGCCACTGGGATTATCATATATTTCTGAGTTTTATTATGACCTGAGAATTACAGTGCCCAAAGCAATTCCCGTATTATTTGCTTTGCCTGCATTTCTGATGCTTGTGGTATTCTTTCTCCCGTCAAAAATCAGGAAATATACTATTGCTCTTTATGCCCAGATTATTTTGATGATTCCGTTAACATATGGCGGACTGAAGCTATGGGCTAATTTTGGCGCTGAAGATATTATGAAGTATGACCATCTTGTAAGAATGGAAGAGTGGGATGACGTCGTCAAATTTGCAGATAAAAAGCCTCCAAGAAATAATCTTTCACTCTCAATGCTGAACCTCTCCCTGGCAAAGACCGGAAGGATGGGAGATCTGATGTTCAAATATGAACAGAATGGTTTTGACGGTCTGTTCCTTCCTTTTACCAGAGAATATGTCTTACCGATGATGGGGAGTGAAATTTTTTACCATCTCGGTTTAATAAATGCTTCTCAGGAATACTCTTTTGAAAGTATGGAGACAACTCCTAATCTTGGTAAGTCCGTCAGATCAATAAAGAGGCTGGCGGAAACAAACCTTATTAATGGTCAGTATGAGGTGGCCGGCAAGTACCTTGGACTTCTTAAAAAGACCTTATTCTATCGAAGTTGGGCAAAAGAAACTGAGAAATACCTGAATCACGAAGATCTGATCAATAACCACCCGGTTTACGGAGAGATGAGAAAATCGATGATTAAGAAAGACTTCTTCTTTAAAGTTGAGAATATGGAAGCTATTCTGAATATGCTGATGCAGGAAAATCCAAATAACAATACGGCATTTCAGTACCTCATGTCTTTTTACCTTCTTAATAAGGATCTCCGGAATTTTATGAGATGCGTTCCAATGATGGAGAAGCTTGGTTATACAAGGATCCCTGTTGCTTATGAAGAAGCAATAATGTACGTCGTAGGTCTTACAACGGACAATCCTATGGCAAATACTGATTTCAGGATAAGTGACAAGACCAAGTTAAGAATGCAATCTTACGCACAAGTATATACTTCAAGGCGTGACGCACAGGATATTCTTCGTGTGAAATACTCAGACACATATTGGTATTATCATCATTATAAGCAAGTTGCGATAGGCAGTTCAAATGAATAATTGACAATTTGTAATCATGAAACTGAATAAAAATATTTTTATAATTATATTATTGATTTCCCTGATGTCATGTAATGGCATTCCGGGAAGTTTTACGGAAAAAAATGTCTCCCCTCCGCTATTCCCGGATGTAACTGACGTTACTGTTCCGGTGAATATTGCTCCCCTGAATTTTAAGATTACTGAACCTTCTCAGAAGATCGTTGCGTTATTTGAGACACCCGATGCGAGACTACGGATTGCCGGCAAAAACAAGGTTATAATTCCTGCAGGTAAATGGGAAGGTCTTTTATCAGAAACTGCCGGTGCCAGCATTTCGGTGACGGTATTTTCCAAAGAAGGGAACGTATGGATGAAGTACCTCCCGTTTAATATACACGTGAGCAAAGAGCCGATAGATCAATACCTGGTTTACCGTCGCATTGCTCCGGGTTATGAGTCATGGAGTTCAATGGGACTATATCAGCGTAATCTTTCAGATTTTAATGAAGAAACCATTATTGATAATCGTCTCCTTCCGGGCAACTGTATGAATTGTCATTCATTCAATCAGAATGATCCTGAACAGATGATGTTCCATCTTAGAGGCAATGTGAGCGGGACCATGCTTGTGAGGCAGGGTGAGGCTACCAAAGTGAATACCAAAGCAAAGGAGACAGGTCTGAACTGTGTTTATCCCAACTGGCATCCGTCAGGTTCATATATTGCATATTCAGTTAATGATATTTCACAGGTTTTTCACACTACAAAAGAAAAACGTATTGAGGTAATGGACTCAGAATCGGATCTTGTCGTATTCGATATTGCAAATAATAAACTGATAACTGATAGTGTGATCTTTTCACAGGACAGTTTTGAGACTTTCCCGGTTTTTTCCTCGGACGGGAATGCATTATATTTCTGTTCAGCAAAAAAAGGGGTGTTGCCTGATGATTATTACAAGATCAAATACAGCCTTTGCAGTGTTTCATTTGATCCGCTGACTGGCACTTTTGGAGACAGGATAGATACTCTGGTCAGCTCTGAAAAAACCGGCAGGAGTGTGTCGTTCCCAAGGACATCCCGGGACGGGAAATATCTTATGTTCACCCTTTCAGAATATGGCAATTTCAGCATCTGGCACAAGGATGCAGATCTTTGGCTTCTTAACATTTCAGATGGAACTATAAAACCCGTTGCGTCTGTAAACTCCGATAATACTGAGAGCTTTCACTCATGGTCTTCAGGGTCGAATTGGTTTGTTTTCAGCAGCCGTCGTAAAGATGGTCTTTATACAGCTCCTTATTTTGCTGTCATTGATGAAAATGGGGAGACTTCAAAGCCATTCATGCTTCCACAGAAGGATCCGGATTTCTATGATGATTTTATGCAATCATTCAATGTCCCTGAACTGGTTAAAGGAAGAATTGAAACAAACGGCAGACAAATGCTAAAGATAATTGGTTCGGAGGCAAAAAGTGTTACATTTGAGATCAAAGAATAAATCTCTATGCCAAAGACCTATTTTGTTTATCTTCCGGTGATTAAGGGTAATGTGGAGGAAGAATGGAAGCAATGTCTGAGACAGATTGAAGATACATGTTGGAAGGGATTTACCCCCTTAAAACTTAATGTTTTTATTGATCTTCCTGATTTTGAATCTTTCCTGAAAACGAGGGATGTAATTATTAGTTCAGTCAGGGGTGCTTTCAAATCACCTCAACCTGCTTTGAACGTGACGGTTCACCCTCCAGAAAAGCCATGGAAAGTGGCAGTAGAAGCCACATTTGTTAAAACTGGCAAGTTCACCATGCGCGGTGAGACATACAAGTCAACACCCTATGTCGTCATTGAGTCGGAAGCCGGGAAAGAGTTATGGGCTGCAGGAGTCAGCAGCTATTCACATCCTGAAGATACCAGACTGGCTGCTGAAAAGGCCTTTGACCTGATGGTAGAGATACTGTCAAAAGAAGGCATGACTGCTGACAACCTCGTAAGGCAGTGGAACTTTATCGGAAAGATACTTGAGGTCAAGAATGAATGCCAGAACTATCAGATCTTCAATGAGGTAAGAAATGAGTATTACTCGAGGTACAGAAAGGTGAGGGGTTTTCCTGCGGCAACAGGGATTGGCATGATGCATGGAGAAGTGATACTTGACTTTTGTGCAATAGTGGCAGGAGAATCAACAACCATCAGGGCTGTAGAGAATCCGTACCAGGTGAATGCTTATGATTATGCACAGAAGGTTTTGAAAGGAATCACAGATCAGGGCAAGACTGAAAAGCATGCTCCCCAGTTTGAGCGTGCCCTGCTTGTAACTAATAAAATCGGTGCTACACTTCATATTTCAGGCACAGCATCTATATTAGGTCAGGAGACAATAGGCGCTGAAGATATTGAGAAACAGACCCTGGTAACAATAGGTAATATTGAGAAATTGAATGATAAGGACCGGTTAAACCAACTTATTTCAGAACACAATCTTTCAGACGGGCGGTATACTTTATTACGGGTTTACATTAAAAAACAGGCTGATTTTGAAGTTGTAAAGCGTATCTGTAATGACAGATATAAAGGTGTTCCGGTAATATTTATTGAATCTGATATTTGTCGCGACACACTGCTTATGGAGATAGAAGCAGAGGCTTTTCTTGAATATAACGATCTAAAGTAAGGCTGATCAGTCAGTTACTTTAACGGCTTTTTCCTCACTCTGCCAGAGTCCGTGTTTGGAACATACTGACAGGGCGCTGAGGTTCATTGACACTTCGGGAGCGACAATGAAAAAGTCAACCTCGAAGTGCGTTGGTTTGTGGCCATTAACACCGGCAGTATATCGTGCTTCTGCCAGCAGTGTCTCTCTGTTCCAAAGTTGTATGAGGCTAATAAAATGGTCATGATCATCCGGGTGGGGGTATTCCTCGCCGAGTCGTACTTTTACCATGAATTTTTCACCTCGTTTAGCTTCATCCGGACAGAACACATGAGGCATATGGCGATCAAGATAATCACGCATTATCTCTTTGTCCTCTTTCTCGATTTCAATTGCTTTAAATACCCTTGGCATAGCTTTTATTTATTATAACAAATTCCAAAATGTTTTGCTCACCTGAAGATGTAAATTTAGTCAGAATTTCTTCAAAGCTCCACGTTATTAACCATTTAATAAACCCTTACAAAGACATTTTCCAAAGAGTTCAATCAATAAAAACTGTCTGAAGTTTGGTGGTTAAACATTGAAAGTGTATCTTTGCATTCACATTGCGGGGTGGATCCGCCAACTGGCGGATCGTTGGGCTCATGACCCAGATATAATGATAACTGCAATGGATCAACATAGTGCGGGGTGG